>NZ_JBEZJZ010000003.1:18690-215098 GCF_040651455.1 Streptomyces sp. NPDC048483 | reverse complement strand
CTTTCGCCCCGACCGCACCACCAACGGGTCAGGGGCGACGTTTCACGTGAAACGTCGCCCCTGCCTGCTCAAGGCCCGGTCCCGGGCCTTCGCCTCACATCACTTCGTCGGCTTGTACGGCGTCGGCTTCGCCGGGCCCTTGCGGATGCTGAGGTGCAGCTCCTTCAGCCGCGCCTCGTCGACCTCGCTGGGGGCGCCCATCAGCAGGTCCTGGGCATTGCCGTTGAGGGGGAAGGCAATGGTTTCGCGGATGTTGGGCTCGTCCGCGAGGAGCATGACGATGCGGTCCACGCCCGGGGCGATGCCGCCGTGCGGCGGGGCGCCGAACTTGAAGGCACGGAGCATGCCGCCGAACTCGGCCTCCACCGACTCCTTGTCGTAGCCGGCGATCCCGAAGGCCTTGTACATGACCTCGGGCTCGTGGTTACGGATCGCGCCGGAGGACAGCTCGGTGCCGTTGCAGACGATGTCGTACTGCCAGGCCAGGATGTCCAGCGGGTCCATGGTCTCCAGGGCCTCGAGGCCGCCCTGGGGCATGGAGAACGGGTTGTGCGAGAACTCGATCTTGCCGGTGTCCGGGTCCTTCTCGAACATCGGGAAGTCGACGATCCAGCAGAAGCGGAACTCGTCCTCGACGAAGTGGCCGGCGCGCTTGGCGGCCTCGACGCGGACCGCGCCCATGATCTTGGAGACCTCGTCGAACTCACCGGCGCCGAAGAAGATGGCGTGGCCGGGCTTGAGGTCCAGGGCGTCGACCAGCGACTTGATGTCGTCCTCGGTGAGGAACTTGGCGATCGGGCCGGTCAGGGCGTTGTCGTCGCCGACGCGGACCCAGGCCAGGCCCTTCGCGCCCTGCTGGACGGCGAAGTCACCCATCTGGTCGAAGAACTTCCGCGGCTTGTCGCCGGTGTCCGGCACGGCCAGGGCGCGGACGTGCTTGCCCGCGAAGGCCTTGAAGCCGGAGCCCGCGAAGACGTCGGAGACATCGACCAGCTCCAGCTCGGCGCGCAGGTCCGGCTTGTCGGAGCCGTACTTGAGCATCGCCTGGCGGAACGGGATGCGGGCGAAGGGGGAGGTGACCGTGCGGCCGTTGCCGAACTCGGTGAAGAGCTCGGTCATCAGCTTCTCGACGGGCTGGAAGACGTCTTCCTGCTCGACGAAGCTCATCTCGATGTCGAGCTGGTAGAACTCGCCGGGCGAGCGGTCCGCGCGGGCGTCCTCGTCGCGGAAGCAGGGCGCGATCTGGAAGTAGCGGTCGAAGCCGGCGATCATCAGCAGCTGCTTGAACTGCTGGGGGGCCTGCGGCAGCGCGTAGAACTTGCCCTCGTGCAGACGGGAGGGGACCAGGAAGTCGCGGGCGCCCTCGGGGGAGGTCGCGGACAGGATCGGCGTCGCCATCTCGTTGAAGCCGAGGGCCACCATCTTGTGGCGGATGGCGGAGATCACCGCGGTGCGCAGCATGATGTTGCGGTGCATCCGCTCGCGGCGCAGGTCGAGGAAGCGGTACTCCAGGCGCCGCTCCTCGTTGACGCCGTCGTCCGCGTTGATCGTGAAGGGGATCTGCTCGGCGGCGCCGAGGATCTCGACCTCGGTGACCTCGATCTCGACCTCGCCGGTAGGCAGGTCGGGGTTGACGTTGTCCGCACCGCGCGCGCTGACCTTGCCGTCGATACGGACGACGGTCTCCTTGGTCAGCGAGCTGAGGGCCACGTTGGCGGGGGTGCCGGGGCGGGCGACGAGCTGCACCAGACCGTAGTGGTCGCGCAGATCGATGAAGAGGATGCCGCCCAGGTCACGTCGATTGTGCAGCCAGCCGCTGAGGCGGACGTCCGTGTCGACGTCCGCGGCCCGGAGCTCGCCGCAGTTATGGGACCGGTACCGATGCATCGCTCATCCAAGTCGTCGCGATCGAGGTGGGGAGTTGTGGGAGGGAATCGACCACACGGCGGAAACCGAACGCGAAGCTCGTCCGCCTGGCGGCTCTCTCCGTGGATCACCCGAAGGCCACCCCAGGATTGACATAACCGCTCCAGGTTACCGTCCCCGCTCGCCCCCCTTCATTGACATACACCCAACACGGTCCCCCCGGGGTGCAGCGGATGGGCGCGGCTGGAACCATGGTCGCGTCCGGCTCGCTGGTCGAGCCCCGTGAAACCCACCTAAAGTGATGCAATGCGCACCAAGGATCTCCTGGCCGCCATCGCGACCGGCCTGTGGCGCTGGGACAACGCATCGGGCCGGGTGACCCTCGACGCCGAAGCTGCCCGGCTGCTCGGGCTGCCCGCGATGCGGACGGAGCTCAGTGAGGCCGCCGTACGCTCCCGTTTTCATCCCGTCGACTTCGCGGAGATCAACGGGGTGGTGCAGCTCGCGGTCTCCGAGGAGACGGTCGCCGAGGCGCGGCTGCGCATCGTGGACGAGCGGGGCAGGGTGCTGCGGATCGTGCGCACCCGCTCCCGTCCACGACGGGTGAACGGCGACTTCGAGCTGGTCGGCACCTTGCAGGAGGTGCCGGAGCCGCAACCGGGTACGTCCGCGGCGCACACGCCGATCACCGGTGACTGGCGGCGCTCGCGGGAGGCATTCCTGCTGGATGCGGGCCGGGCGCTGGCCGAGGCGCGGTCCACTGCGGAGGTGCTGCGGGTCGCTGCCGGGCTGTCGATGCCCGGTTTCATGCCGGACGGCCTGGCGGTCTTCGGCATCGAGGGCGACCGCATCTCGGTGATCGGCCATCACGGCCATGAACCCGGCGATGACCAGCCGTTTCTCGATATGCCGCTGAACACCGACTATCCGGCGGCCGAGGTCATCCGTACCGGCCGGGCGATCTATCTGCCCACCCCGGACGCCTACCAGCGCCGCTATCCCGTCACCTGGCCCCTTGCCGCGCCGTTCGCCCGCAGCTCGTGGGCATTCCTGCCGCTGGTGAACGCCGGGCGGACGATCGGGGCCTGGATGGCGGGGTTCGCGGAGCCGGTCGCCTTCACGCCGGACGAGCGGTCGGTGCTCACCACCGTCGCCAGGATGCTGGCCCAGGCGCTGGCCAGGGCCGGGATGCAGGAGTCGCAGCAGGAGCTGGCCGTAGGGCTCCAGCGCAGCATGATGCCCACGGTGCAGCCGGACATCCCCGGCATGACGGTGGCCGCGCGGTACGTGCCCACCGGCGGCGGCCTCGAGGTCGGCGGCGACTGGTACGACATGATCCCGCTGCCGTCCGGGCGGACCGCGCTGGTCATCGGGGATGTCCAGGGGCACGACGTACGGGCCGCGGGCCTGATGGGGCAGCTGCGGATCGCCCTGCGCGCCTACGCCTCCGAGGGCCACCATCCCGACGCGGTGCTCTCCCGCGCCTCCCGCTTCCTGGCCGGGATCAATGAGACCGAGGCCCGCGGCCAGGTCCAGGACCAGCGCTTTGCGACCTGCCTGTACATCGAGGTGGACCCGGCGACGGGGCTGCTGGACATCGCGCGGGCCGGCCACCCCGACCCGGCGGTGCGGCTGAGCGACGGCACGCTGCTGGTCCGCCCGACCGCGGGCGGGCTGCCGCTGGGCATCGACCCGGATACCGACTACCCCACGACCAGGTTCGTGCTGGAGCCCGGCGAGACGATGCTGGTGTGCACCGACGGGCTGATCGAGACCGGCGGCCACGATCTGGAGACCGGCTGGGCGCGGCTGCGCGACATCATCGAGGAGTACGACGGCGGGGCGGAGCCCGAGGGCCTGGAGAAGCTCGCCGACGCCCTGGTCCAGGCCGTGCACGGGCCGTCCTCGCACCACACCACCGGCCCGCTGGTGGACCGCCGCGAGGACGACATCGCGGTGCTGCTGCTGTACCGCGAGGGCGGCAGCTGTGGGGTGGGCACCGGCGGCCGGCTCGCGCAACGGCCGGTGCGGCGCACCGTGCTGTCCGTCGCGCAGGCCGAGCCGCACCGGATAGCGGAGGCCCGCGCCCAGATCCGGGATGTGCTGCACGACTGGGCGGACCCGGACCAGGTGGACTCCGCGGTGCTGATGGTCTCCGAGATGGTCACCAACGTTCTGATGCACACCGACGGCGACGCCCTGCTGGTCGCCGAGATCTCCGGCGAGCGGGGCAGCCGCCGCATACGGATCGATGTCGCCGACAGCAGCGACGAGCTCCCGCACCGCCGCAGCCCCGGCGAACTGGCGTCGTCGGGGCGCGGTCTGGTGCTGCTGGAGCTGTTGGCCGGGGCGTGGGGCGTGGAGCCCCGCGGGGACGGCAAGTCGACGTGGTTCGAGCTCTACGAGGACGCGGGGGAGCCCGGAGTGGTGCCGGCGGGTCCGGGGGCGGCGGGCGGGGCCGCGTCGCCGGGGCCGGGTTCCGGGCCGGAGTCGGGGCCGGAGGAGCCGGATCCCTCCGGTCCGTCCATGCCGGAGCCCGCCGCGTAGTGCCGACGTAGCTCGTGGAGGACGCCGGAGACGGCGGCGGTCAGCGGTACGGACAGCAGCATGCCGAGGATTCCGGCCACGCTCGCGCCCGCGGTGATCGCCAGCATCACGGTCGCCGGGTGCATCTGGACCGTACGGCTCTGGATCATCGGCTGGAGGACATGGCCCTCGAGGACCTGCACCGCGAGCACGACGCCGAGCGCCCAGAGCGCGATGACGAAGCCGCGGTCGGCCAGGGCAACCAGGATCGCCACCGCGCCCGAGATGAAGGCGCCCAGGTAGGGGATATAGGCGCCGACGAAGACCAGCGCGCCCAGACCGACGGCGCCCGGCACCTGAAGGATCAGCAGTCCGACGGTGATGCAGATGGCGTCGATCAGCGCGATGAAGGTGGTGCCGCGCATAAAGCCCTCGATGCTCTGGAAGCCGCGGCGAGCCATCCGCTCCAGCTGGGGCGCGGAGCTGCCGGGTGCCCAGTCGTGCAGCGCGCGGACGGCCTTGTCCGAGTCGCGCAGGAAGAAGAACGTCAGCAGCAGGGCGAGGACCGCCGCGGCGATGGCCTGGCCGACCACGCTGACGCCGGCCAGCAGGCCGGACGCCGCGGTGCCACCGAACTTGGTGACCAGGTTCTTCGCATTGGAGGCGATGTCGTTGAGCGAGGTGCCGGCCGTACCGAAGTACTTGGAGAGGTCCTTGGCGGCCTGCTTGAGCGAGGCGATGATCTGGTCACCGCTGTCGATCAGGGCGCTGACCACGATGTAGCCCGCGCCGCCGACCACGATCACCAGGACGGCGCAGGTCAGCCCGGCCGCCAGCGAGCGGTTGAGCTTCATCAGCACCAGCCGCCGGTAGAGCGGCCCGAGCAGCCCGCTCCCCAGCAGCGCCAGCAGTACGGGCGTGACCGCCGCGCTCAGCTCGACGCACAGCCATACGCCGACGGCCAGGACGGACGAGACCAGCAGCCCCACCACACACCAGGCCGCGGCGCGGCGGGCCTCGATGGGCAGCAGTGGCGCACCCGCCGACGCCCGGCCGCGACCGCCGCCGCCTTGGCCCTGAACCGAGCCGTTGTCAGAGTCGTTTCGCACCCGAACAGTCCACCACGTGGGGCGCCCCGGGCACCCGGCCCGAAACGGGCGGGGCAGCGTTTCACATGAAACACCGCCGCGAAGCGCTATCGGTACCAGAAATCGGCGTAGTCAGGATGATCGGGGATCCACCAGATATCGGCATAGTCCGGGTCACCGGCGAACGGCCGGGCCAGCGCGCGGACGGTGGCACACGGCCATCTGTCCCCGGGCGTGCGGCGGTATTCCTCAGGCTTTCGCCAGCAGGCCTCGCAGCCCCAGACCAACTGGACGAACTGGCCCTGCGGCGGATGCCAGTACTCAACAGGCACCCTCGTCGGCAGATGGCCCTCCAGCACGGCCACGCCCTCGTCGTCGAGGCGTTCCAGCAGGAAGCCGATCAGCTCGTCGATCCACGCATGCATGGACACCCGCCCCACCTCCCACACCACCCGCCGTTCCGGGCCCGGACACATGGCCCTGCGCCGAGTCTGCCCGTCGCAGGCCCTTCCCGGAAGCTGCCAGGGGGCGGTGTTTCACGTGAAACACCGCCCCCAGAACGGCCGTTGGCGCTCTCGGCGCTACTCAGTGCACGTCGGCCGGAATCGTCCCCAGCCGCCCGGCCTGGAAGTCCTCGAAGGCCTGGGCCAGTTCGGCGTGGGTGTTCATCACGAACGGGCCGTAGTGCATCATCGGCTCGCGGATCGGCAGCCCGCCCAGCAGCACGACCTCGAAGTTCGGGCTGCGCGACTCCTGACTCTCGTCGGCCCGGATGGTGAGCGAGTCACCGGTCCCGAACACCGCCGTCTGGCCCATCCGGAACGGGCGGCCCTCCGCACCGGCCGAGCCGCGTCCGGCCAGGACATAGGCGAGCGCGTTGAACTCCTGGCGCCAGGGCAGCGTCACCTCGGCGCCCGGGTTCACCGTCACATGCAGCATCGTGATCGGCGTATGCGTGATGCCCGGCCCCTGATGGCCGTCGATCTCACCGGCGATCAGCCGCAGCAGCGCGCCGCCGTCGGCCGAGGTCAGCAGCTTGACCTGGCCACCGCCGATGTCCTGGTAGCGGGGGGCCATCATCTTGTCGCTCTTGGGCAGGTTGACCCAGAGCTGAAGGCCGTGGAAGAGCCCGCCGCTCATGACGAGCGACTCCGGCGGCGCCTCGATGTGCAGCAGGCCGGAGCCGGCCGTCATCCACTGGGTGTCACCGTCGTTGATGACGCCACCGCCGCCGTGCGAGTCACGGTGCACAAAGGTGCCGTCGATCAGATACGTGACGGTCTCGAAGCCGCGGTGCGGGTGCCAGGGCGTGCCCTTGGGCTCTCCGGGCGCGTACTCCACCTCGCCCATCTGATCCATCATGATGAACGGGTCGAGGTACGTGTAGTCGATGCCGGCGAACGCCCGGCGCACCGGGAAGCCCTCGCCCTCGAATCCGCTCGGAGCGGTGGCGACGGCCAGCACGGGACGGGTGCGCGACGCGGCGGGCGCCGCCACACGCGGCAGGCTCAGCGGGTTCTCTACGGTCACGGCGGGCATGACGGCCTCCTCGGTCGTTCGCCATTCAACTGGATTGAAGTTAGTTGAATCCTTAACGACTGGCAAGGTGTGTGGCATTCCCGATGGGCAGGGGGTCGGCGTTTTTGCAGGTCAGAGAGATGGGGCGAGACCCAAAGGCCGCCCGGCGGCTGCCTGGCCGCTACAGGGCGGCATCGTCAGCCGTACATCCGCCGCATCGCGAAATCCACCATCTGCTCCACGGCCTTCGCGTCGAAGACCATCCGGTGGTCACCCTCCATGTCGAGGACGAAGCCATAGCCGGTGGGCAGCAGGTCGAGCACCTCGGCGCCGGTGATCACGAAGTACTTGGACTCCTTGCCCGCGTACCGCCGCAGCTCCTTGAGCGAGGTGAACATCGGGATCACCGGCTGCTGCGTGTTGTGCAGCGCCAGGAAGCCGGGGTTGTCACCGCGCGGGCAGTAGATCTTGGACGTGGAGAAGATGCCCTGGAAGTCCTCGGCCGACATCGAGCCGGTGGTGAAGGCCCGCACCGCGTCGGCGAGGGAGGGCGGGGACGGCTCGGGATACAGCGGCTGCTCGCCGTAGCCCCCGGGGGCCGGTTGCTGCGGCGGGGGCGGCGGCGCTCCGTACTGCTGCTGCCCGGCACCCGCGTTCTGGTCGTAGCCGTACATGCGGCACAGCGTACTGATTCGGCGCATCGCCGGGGGACGCTCGTCACAGATGGGCGGAAGGGGTTGATTCTTATTACCCACGGGTAGCATCATTTGACTACTAGCCGGTATTGCGTTGGAGGTCCCGCCCTCGGGTCCTCTCCCGAACCCTTACGGAGCCGTACCCATGGGGCACTACAAGTCGAATCTCCGCGACATCGAGTTCAACCTCTTCGAGGTGCTCGGCCGTGACAGCGTGTACGGCACCGGACCGTTCGCGGAGATGGATGTCGACACCGCCAAGAGCGTGCTGTCCGAGATCGCCCGGCTGTCGGAGAACGAGCTGGCCGACTCGTACGCCGACACCGACCGGAACCCGCCGGTCTTCGACCCGGAGACCAACACCGCTCCGGTGCCGGACACCTTCAAGAAGAGCTACCAGGCCTACATGGACGCCGAGTGGTGGCGTCTGGGCATCCCGGAGGAGATCGGCGGCACCACCGCGCCGCGCTCCCTGCTCTGGGCCTTCGCCGAGACCATCCTGGGCTCGAACCCGGCCGTGTGGATGTACGCCTCCGGCCCCGCGTTCGCCGGTGTGCTCTTCGAGGAGGGCACCGACGAGCAGAAGAAGTGGGCCAAGGTCGCGGTGGACAAGGGCTGGGGCTCCACGATGGTGCTGACCGAGCCCGACGCGGGCTCGGACGTCGGCGCCGGCCGCACCAAGGCCATCAAGCAGGAGGACGGCTCCTGGCACATCGAGGGTGTGAAGCGCTTCATCACCTCCGGTGAGCACGACATGTCGGAGAACATCCTTCACTACGTCCTCGCCCGCCCCGAGGGCCACGGTCCGGGCACCAAGGGCCTGTCGCTCTTCCTCGTCCCGAAGTACGAGTTCGACTTCGAGACCGGCGAGCTGGGCGAGCGCAACGGCGTCTACGCCACCAACGTCGAGCACAAGATGGGCCTGAAGGCCTCCAACACCTGCGAGATGACCTTCGGCGACCGCCACCCCGCCAAGGGCTGGCTGATCGGCGAGAAGCACGACGGCATCCGCCAGATGTTCATGATCATCGAGTTCGCCCGCATGATGGTCGGCACGAAGGCCATCGCGACCCTGTCGACCGGCTACCTCAACGCCCTGGAGTACGCCAAGGAGCGCGTGCAGGGCCCGGACCTGGCCGCCTTCACCGACAAGGCCGCGCCGAAGGTCACCATCACCCACCACCCCGACGTGCGCCGCTCGCTGATGACGCAGAAGGCGTACGCCGAGGGCATGCGCGCGCTGGTGCTCCACACCGCCACGGTGCAGGACGAGATCCTGGTCAAGGAGGCGGCCGGCGAGGACGCCTCCGCCGAGCACGCGCTGAACGACCTGCTGCTGCCGATCGTCAAGGGCTATGGCTCGGAGAAGTCCTACGAGCAGCTGGCCCAGTCGCTGCAGACCTTCGGTGGCTCCGGCTACCTGCAGGAGTACCCGATCGAGCAGTACATCCGGGACTCCAAGATCGACACGCTCTACGAGGGCACCACCGCCATCCAGGGCCAGGACTTCTTCTTCCGGAAGATCGTCCGCAACCAGGGTGCGGCGCTGACCCAGCTGTCGGAGACCATAAAGAAGTTCCTGGCCGAGGCGGCCGGCGGCGCCGAGCTGGAGCAGGCGCGCGGCGAGCTGGCCAAGGCCGCCGCCGACCTGGAGGCGATCGTCGGCGCCATGCTGACCGACCTCGCCGCCACCGAGAAGGACGTCAAGTCCATCTACAAGGTCGGCCTCAACACCACCCGCCTGCTGCTGGCTTCGGGCGATGTCGTCGTCGGCTACCTGCTGCTCAAGGGTGCCGCGGTGGCACAGGAGAAGCTGGCCGGCGCTTCCTCCAAGGACAAGTCGTTCTACGAGGGCAAGATCGCCGCCGCCAAGTTCTTCGCCCACAACGTTCTGCCGGGCCTGGCCGTCCAGCGCTCCCTCGCCGAATCCATCGACCAGTCGCTGATGGAGCTGGACGAGGCCGCGTTCTAGGCCCCTCCCGGATGCATTTCGAGCTGCGTTCTTAGACGTCTCTCAGAATCGGCATCCACACTGATGGTGCCCGCCTCTCTTCCCCCGGAGAGGCGGGCACCGTCATGTGCGGGGACCCCGGAATCCCGCCCTCCCCCGTGGGGCTCTCCAGCGCCCCGGTGGAGTTCGCCCGCATCATGGCCGGAAGGGAGCGGAGTCACGCTGCAAGCGCACCGGGAAAGCGGGGTCCGTCTCCTTATGCTGAAGTCATGAGCAACTCCGCCCGCTTCGATCGCGGCCTCACCGACGACCTGATGTCCTTCCTTGCCGCCAGTCCGTCGCCGTACCACGCGGTGGCGAATGCGGCGGAGCGGCTGGAGAAGGCCGGTTTCCGGCAGGTCGCGGAGACCGACGCGTGGGACGGGGAGAGCGGCGGCAAGTACATGCTGCGGGGTGGGGCGATCATCGCGTGGTACGTGCCTCAGGGCGCGGCCGCGGCCACTCCGTACCGGATTGTGGGGGCTCACACCGACTCTCCCAATTTGCGGGTGAAGCCGATTCCCGACACCGGTGCGCGCGGCTGGCGGCAGGTCGCCGTCGAGATCTACGGCGGCACCCTGCTCAACACCTGGCTCGACCGCGACCTGGGGCTCAGCGGGCGGGTGACGCTCAAGGACGGCAGCCACCGGCTGGTGAACGTCGACCGGGCGCTGCTGCGCGTACCGCAGCTGGCCGTGCATCTGGACCGGGGGGTGAACACCGACGGGCTGAAGCTGGACAAGCAGCGGCACATGACGCCGATCTGGGGCCTCGGGGAGGTCGCGGAGGGCGACCTGATCACGTTCGTGGCAGAGGAAATCGGCGTCGCTGCGGGGGACGTGCGGGGCTGGGACCTGATGGTGCACAGCATCGAGCCGCCCGCCTACCTGGGGCGCGATCAGGAGCTGGTCGCCGGGCCGCGGATGGACAACCTGCTGTCGGTGCACGCCGGTACGACCGCGCTGACCGCCGCGGCCGCCGCCGGGAGCGCGCTGACCAGCATCCCGGTGCTGGCCGCCTTCGACCACGAGGAGAACGGCAGCCAGTCGGACACCGGCGCGGAGGGCCCGCTGCTCGGCACGGTGCTGGAGCGTTCGGTCTTCGCCCGCGGCGGCTCGTACGAGGACCGGGCACGAGCCTTCGCGGGCACCATCTGCCTGTCGTCCGACACCGGCCACGCCGTCCACCCCAACTACAGCGAGCGGCACGATCCGGGGCATCACCCGATGCCCAACGGCGGGCCGATCCTGAAGGTCAATGTGAACCAGCGGTATGCCACCGACGGCAGTGGCCGGGCGGTGTTCGCGGAGGCCTGTGAGCGGGCAGAGGTGCCGTGGCAGTCCTTTGTGTCGAACAACTCGATGCCGTGCGGGACGACGATCGGGCCGATCACCGCCGCCCGGCACGGCATCACCACGGTCGACATAGGCGTCGCGATCCTCTCCATGCACTCGGCACGTGAGCTGTGCGGCGCCAAGGACCCGTATCTGCTGGCGAACGCCCTGACGGCCTTCCTGGAGGGCTGAGTTGGAATTCTCACTGCTGGGCCCGATCGCCGTCACGACCGGCGCCGGGGAGCTGCCGCTCGGGCCCGCCAAACGGCGCAGTGTGCTGGCGCTGCTGCTGTTGCAGCCCAACACCACGGTCCCCCTTGAGCAGTTGATCGATTCCCTGTGGGAGGACGAGCCACCCGAACACGCCCGTACGGTCGTCCAGGGGCATGTCTCGCGGCTGCGCGCCACGCTCGCCGAGGGCGGGGCGGCCGCGTACGGAATCGAGCTGACCACGCATGGCTCGGCCTATCTGCTGCGGCTGCCGGAGGAGTTGATCGATGCCCACCGCTTCGGGGAGCTGGTGGCGCTGGCGCGTCCGGAGGCGGCGCCCGCCGACGCCGTACCGCTGCTGCGTGAGGCGCTGGGGCTGTGGCGCGGACCGGCGCTGACCGGCACGGTCACCAGCCCGCCGTTCGCGGCCGCCGCACACGCCCTCGAGGAACGCCGACTGACGGCCGTCGAGGCGCTGGCACGGGCGCACGGCGCGCTCGGTGAGCACGAGCAGGCCGCGGCCATTCTCTATTCCGCGGCCGTCAGCCACCCGCTGCGGGAAGGGCTGATCGGCGCGCTGATGCGGGCGCTGTTCCAGGCGGGGCGGCAGTCCGATGCGCTGGAGTGGTTCCATCGCACCCGGCGGCTGCTCAACGAGGAGCTGGGGGTCGATCCCGGTGAGCGGCTGAGCAGCGCTTACGAGGAGATTCTGCGGGCCGAGCGGGAGGGGGCCGGAGGGAAGGCCGCCGAGGGGAGGGCGGCGCCGGCTTCCCGCGGGACGGCCGCCTCCGGTGGGACGGCCGCTTCCCGTGGCGGCGGACAGCAGCCGGCGGACGGTGCGGGGCGGGTGCCCGTGCAAGGCGGTATGGCGGGGACGGGTCCGGGCGCGCGGGCGGCGCCTAGGCTGCTGCCCAGGCCGCCCGCCCGCTTCCTCGGGCGCGATGAGCAACTTGCCGCGCTGACCCATGTGCTGACGGACCACACAACCGGCGAGAGCCCGCTGGCGGTGGTCGCGGGACCGGCCGGCGTCGGCAAGACCGCCTGCGCCGTGCAGTGGGCGCATCTGCATGCCGCGGCCTTCCCGGACGGCCAGCTCTTCGCCGATCTGCGCGGCTTCGGTGAGGGCGACGAGGCACCGGCTGCCGAGATCCTGCGCGACTTCCTGCTCGCGCTCGGCACGCCACCGGAGCGGGTGCCCGGCTCGGCGCAGGCCGCCTCGGCGCTGTTCCGGTCGCTGGTCGCCGAACGCCGGCTGCTGGTCGTCCTCGACAACGCCCGCAGCTCGGCGCAGGTCCGGCCGCTGCTGCCCGGCGGTCCGCGCTGCGCCACGGTCGTCACCAGCCGCAGCCGTCTCGACGGGCTGGTGGCCACGGACTGCGCCCGCCCGGTCGGCATCCACGTGCTCGGCCACCAGGAGGGCGCGGCGCTGCTGGGCGCGATGCTCGGCCCGGAGCGGGTGGCCGAGGACCCGGCCGCCGCCCGGGAACTGGTCGATCTGTGCGACGGGCTGCCGCTGGCCCTGCGGGCCGCGGCCGCCCAGCTGACCGCCCGGCCGCGCTGGCGGCTGGCCCGGCTGGCCGCGGCGCTGCGCGACGAACAGCGTCGGCTGACGCTGCTGTCGGCGGAGGACACCGGGATCGCGGCGGCGCTGCGGATGTCGGTCGCCCGGCTGTCGGCGGACGACGCCCGCCTGCTGAGCGCGCTGGCCAAGAGCGCGGACGGGCATCTGAACGCGTCCGTGGCGGCAGCGCTCGCCGGGTACGACCCGGAGCGCACCCAGGACGGGCTGGACCGGCTGGCGGAGATGCATCTGGTGGACGAAGAGGCCACCGACGTCTACACGATCAGCACGCTCACCCAGCTCTTCGCGCGCGACGAGAGGGACCGCCGTGGCGAGAAGGGTGGCGACGCCGGTCAGTGAGCGGCCCGGCGGGGCGCGGGCATACCGCCACGGCCGCGTTAGGCAGGCGTTAGCGGAACGGCAGCGGCGGACGGCAGCCTGGTGGGCAGACCGCAGGACCGACATCGGGGTGGCTGGTGCAGGACCAGCCGTTCGTCGGCCGGAGCGCTGACAGGGGGACCGGACATGCCGCGCAGTGACGCCGACCTCCGCGCCCGTAGCGCCCGTCGCCGGACGCTGCGGATCGCCGCGGCCGGGCTGACCGCCGTCACCGCGCTCGCCCTCACCTCGTGCGGCAGCCAGGACGACGCCGACGCCCTCAGGACGCGGCCCGCCAAGCCGTTCCACCCGCTCTTCCGGGACACCAGGTACCCCACGGACGAGCACCGCATCGGCGAGGGCGGGCCGGGGGTCCGCGCCCGGCCCGCCGCCTGTGACGCGGCGGCGATCCGTATCGTGGCGACACCGCTCACCCGGCCGGTCGACCACCTCCTGCTGGAGGCCACCAACACCTCCGGCTCCCCGTGCAGCCTCTACGCCGCGCCGTACCTGAGGTTCGATGATGCGCAGTCGCCGCTCGCCGGTCTCCCGTACAGCAAGCCGCAGGCCGTGGTCACCCTCACTCCCGGCACGTCCGGTTACGCCGCCGTACGGACCTCCTCCGCGGACGGCAGCAAGCGCCACGGCCACAAGGTGACCTCCCACAAGGCGACCTCACTGCGCGTCAGCCTCCCCGGCCGGAACGGGCAGGGCGGCTTCGGCGGCACCGCGAAGGTGGCGCTGCCGGGCGGCTCGCTGTACCCCGACGAGAGCGCGTGGGTCACGTACTGGCAGTCGGACCCGGGCAACGCGGCCGCTTGGTAGGCCGCATTCCCACCCCATGAACCAGGGCGCCCGCACCCCCGGCGGGCGCCCTTCCTCATGTCTGCCCGTGCCGGGTCGCCCGCGCCGTGGTGGGCGCTGTCCCGTCACGTCCCGCCGACGCCCGTGCATCGTCCCGCGCATCGCCCTGTGCCCGTACGTCTCCGCAGCTCACAGGCTTGCGCCCGGACGGGACGTCCCATGGGACAAGGACGCGCCGAGCAGCCGCCCCGACCCCGAACACGATGGTTGCCGTCGCCGCTACCGGACCATCCGGCGGCACGCCGAGGGCCAATGGGCCGACCGGCCAACCGGCCGTACACGGAGGGGAATCTGCATGTACGAGCACCAGCACGGGAGCACGCACCCGGCGGACGGCGCAAGTCCCGGACAGGTGACGGGGAACGGCGGCGAGGGGCCGGGGCCGCGCTCGCCGTTCCGTAGGGCCATGCTGCGCAAGGTGATACCCGCGGTCGCCGCGGCGGGCATAGGCATCGGCGCGTTCGCCGGATTTGCCCACGGCAGCGAGGGCGACGCGGTGGCCGGCGGGCCCTCCGTGGCCAAGACGAAGCTCTCGCGCAACACCGCCGCCAAGGCCGGCGCCTCCGCGGTCACCGTGCGTGCCGCGGGTGCCGGATCGGCACGGGGGCAGGCCGCGGCCGCCGACTTCCCCACGTGGGGCACGCGGTGGGTGCTGCACGCCACCGCCGACATCAACTCGCCCTCGGTCGGAATGATCAACAAGTCCGCGCCGGGTCAGGACCGAATAACCGCCGATTACCAGGTCGACACCGGCCACAAGGTGTGCGAGGGCAACGCCTGCTCGACGTTCATGGCACATATCACCGGCCCGGTCAGCGGGTTCCTCAGCGTGGTCGCGGTGGACATCCCGCAGGACCGGCTGCCAGGGGTGCCGGTGCAGGGCAGCCCGCAGCCTCCGCAGCCCGGCGGCACCCGCCAGGAGATGCTGAACCGCGCCGCGACCTGGCTGACCGCGAACGGCGGCGCCCAGGTCCCGTACAGCCAGGCCAAGGTCTGGAAGGACGGCTACCGCCAGGACTGCTCCGGCTATGTGTCGATGGCCCTCGCCCTGCCGACGCCCGGCACCAACACCGTGGGCCTGGCGACCAACCGCGGGATCACCCGGCCCATCTCCGTGGGCGAACTGCGGCCCGGTGACCTGCTGATCGACGCGGCCGGCGACAACAACACCCGGCATGTGGTGATCTTCGAGAAGTGGAACAACGACGCGCACTCCTCGTACACCGCTTACGAGCAGCGCGGCGGGCACGGCACCGATCACCGCAGCCTGACGTACGGGCTGCCGGGCGGCGACGCCGAGTTCAAGCCCTACCGGCCGGTGAAGTTCGGCGACTGAGCCGTTACGGACGGGATGTTTCACGTAAAACATCGCGCTGTGACCCTCGCGCCGTTTCACGTGAAACATCACCAACTGGTCCGGGTTCGATCCGGATCACGTAACGAGGGGTACTTCCGTCACAGGGGAGCGGAAGTACCCCTCGCACGCGCATGTCCGCTGTGCTGAAATGCCAGACGTGCCTGGCAATCCGAACCAGCCTGCAAATGTCCGTCGTAAGCCACTGGCCCCTCTTCCCGACGAACTCACCGGACCCGTACGGGACTTCGTCTCGGCATTACGCCGCATGCATGGCGAACTGGGATACAGCCTCAAGGACTTGGAGGTCCGGCTGCCCGCCAGCCGTTCCTCCCTCTCGCGTTATCTGCGCGGCCAGAGCCTGCCGGACGAGCGGCTGCTGGTGCAGTGGTGCAAGCTCTCCTTCACCGGCGAGGACCGGCTGCCGGCGCTGGTCGAGCTGCTGCACCGGGCCCATGAGGCGGCGGACGGTGCGCCGTCACCGGCCGCGGAATCGGAGGCCGGTGACGGGACGGATGGAGAGGACCCGGCGCCGCGCGGTCGGCGGCGGCTGCCGCTGGTGCTCGCGGTGGTGGGGGCGGGCGCCGTACTGGCCGCCGCCGCGATCGCCGTACCGGCGCTGACCGGCTCCGGGAGGGACGGGCCGCAAGGCACGGGGGCGGGCACCGGCTCCGCCCGGATCACCGTCCACAACGTCGAGCGGGCCTGCCGGCACAGCCGCGGCGAGAACTGCGCGCTCGGGTTGGCCCGCGACCCCTACGTGCCCTACCGCCGCTCCAATGTCGTCGGCCATGTGTGGCACGGCGATGTCCTGCACGCCCGCTGCCGGATCGCCAATGGAATCACGGTCACGGACGAGGCGGGCGGCCACAGCAGCATGTGGTTCCAGGTCGATCACGACGGCGGGCAGGCGTGGGTGCCGGGCATCCGGATTCGCCCGGAACAGCTGGAGAACGGCGGCTTGCCCAGTTGCCCGGACTCATCCCTTCCACGCCCCTGACCTGCACGGATACCACTGCCAGAAACCGGACCTGGCGCATCGACCGGCAATCGATATCGTGTCGGTGCCATGACACACCCGCCTCACCGATCACAGTGACTCTCTGGGGGACCCACCCATGACCGCACATCGCTCCCGCCGCCGATCCGCCGCGTACGCCGCGCTGGCCCTGGCTCTGTGCGGCTCGCTCGCGCTGACGGGCTGCAACAGCAAGTCCAAGAAGTCGAAGAAGACCTCGTCCTCCTCGTCGTACAAGAGCAAGAAGCACAAGATCATTGGCGGTGCGGGCGCCGGTGCCGGTGCGGGTGCGGCGGCGAACCGGACGCGCCCGTGCACCATCGCGCCGGGCTCGTACAAGCTCACCACGGCAGGCGGGTCCACGGCGCCGAGCCATCTGATCCTCCAGTACCGCAATACGCGCAGCGCCTCCTGCTACCTCTACGGCGCCCCGATGCTGTTCTTCCCCGACACCACGAAGGAGGAAGGCTACGACCGCATGAAGCCGCTGGGCTTCTACGAGGGCACTCCGGATTCCCTGGTGACGCACCGGATCGAGGTCAAGGCAAAGGGCTACGCTTACGCGAGCATCCCCACCAAGACCGCGGCGGACAAGGGCACCAAGCAGAACATGCTGTATCTGGGTGCCATGAGGTCCAACAGTGCCGAGCTGTACCGGGCGGCCACCCCCGTCCGGTATGGCCACTACAAGACCATGTTGCGGCCGTCCCTCGGCAAGACTGCCAAGGTCAGCGACTGGTACCTGTACCGGAGCATGGCCGAGGACGTCACCGACACCGAGCTGTCCGACGGCGACAAGTGAGCCGTATCCGCACGTGAGGTGACCCGCGCGGGGATGGTTCCACGTGAAACATCGCCGTGAGGGCTGGGCTCCGGAACCACCCGGAGCCCAGCCGCCGCGTCACGCCTCCGCGTCCAGCCCCGCCAGCACGAGCGCCAGCCGGGGCACCCCACCGTCGACGACCCGTACCGGGACGCCCCAGTCCTGCTGGTGCACATGGCAGGCGGGGTATTCGATCGCCGGATCGTCGTCGCAGGACGCCGCCATCGCGGAGACATGCAGCACGCCCTCGGTCACCCCGTCCGCGAGCACCAGTTCCCGGGTGAGGTCGGTGTCCGGGCCCGCGCCGCCGGCAAGCAGCTCCGGCGGGGTCGCGCTGACCAGCAGCCGCGTCGAGGGGCCGTAGCGGGTGTCGAGTTTCTGGCCTGCCGGGGCCTGGAAGACCACGTCCAACCGGAGCGTGCCCGGCGCCACCTCGGTGGCCGCGCGCTGTGTGCGGTGCGCCACCGACTCGACGCGGACCGCCTCTTCGGGGAGCCGCAGCCGGGTCAGACGGTGCCGCGCCGACTCCACCACCACGATGTCGTCGTCCGCCAGCACCGCCGCCGAGGGCTCGCGCAGATCGGTCGCCAGCGTCGTCACCTCGCCGTTCGCGGGGTCGTAGCGCCGGAGCGCATGGTTGTACGTGTCCGCGATGGCGACCGAGCCGTCGGGCAGGGCCGTGACGCCCAGCGGGTGCTGGAGCAGCGCCTGGTCGGCGGCGCCGTCGCGGTGCCCGAAGTCGAAGAGTCCGGTGCCGACGGCCGTGCGGACCTCATAACCGTCGCCGGCATCCGTGTGCTGCACCCAGCGCACGGCGCTGGTCTCCGAGTCCGCGATCCACAGCCGGTCCCCCGCCGCCGCGAGCCCGGACGGCTGGGCGAACCAGGCCTCGGCGGCGGGGCCGTCCACCAGCCCCTCGTTGGTGGTGCCGGCCGCGACCTGGACGGTTCCCGTGGCCGGATCGTACGTCCACAGCTGGTGCACACCGGCCATCGCGATCCACAGCCGGTCCTGCCACCAGGCGATGTCCCACGGCGAGGAGAGATCCACCTCGCGGGCGGGTCCCGAGGTCGGTGAGCCCTGCCACCACTGCTTGCCGGTGCCCGCCACCGTCTCCAGCGTGCCGCTGTCCGGGTCGAGGACCCGGATGGCGTGGTTGACGGTGTCCGCAACGGCGACCTTGCCGTCGGGCAGCAGTGCCAGCCCCTGCGGCTCATTGAAGGAGTCAGGTGTCAGACCACGCTCGCCGGACCCGATCCGGCGGAGCACCTGCTCGCCGTCCGCCGCCAGCTCCACCAGCTGGTGCCGGGTGGTGTCCGAGACGAGGAAGGTACCTCCCGGGAGGCGTACTGCCTTGCCGGGGAAGCGCAGATCGGTGGCGACCGGCTCCGGCGCCACATACGGGCCGTCGCCGCGGCGCAGCGTCCCCTTCGTGCCGTGCTCGGCCGTCAGCTCCTCGACGAGCTTCTCGAGAGCGTGCGCATGCCCCTCGCCGGCGTGCTGGGCGACGACATACCCCTCGGGGTCGATGACGACGAGAGTGGGCCAGGCCCGTACGGCGTACTGCTTCCAGGTGGCGAGCTCGGGGTCGTCGAGGACCGGGTGCTCGACGCCGTACCGCTCGACGGCGTCCACGACCGCCTGGTGCTCGGCCTCGTGGACGAACTTGGGGGAGTGCACCCCGATGATCACGACGGTGTCGCGATGGCGCTCCTCCAGCTCGCGCAGCTCGTCCAGGACGTGCAGGCAGTTCACACAGCAAAACGTCCAGAAGTCGAGGATAACAATGCGTCCTCGCAGGTCAGACAGGGTGAGTTCATTACCGCCGGTGTTGAGCCAGCCGCCCTTGCCGATCAGTTCGGGGGCCCGGACGCGCGCACGTGAAGCCATGTGGACATTCAACGTCACCCCGGTGCGTGCGCATTCCGCGGGGGCACCGGGGAACCCTGGCTGCATGAAATTTCTCGTACGCGACCGGATCTTCGGCATCGGTGACGACTACTGGATCGAGGACGAGCACGGTCGGCACGCCTACCTCGTCGACGGGAAGGCGCTGCGGCTGCGCGAGACCTTCGAGCTGAAGGACCCGCAGGGCCAGGTCCTGGTCACCATCCGCAAGAAGATGCTGGCCCTGCGCGAGACCATGACGATCGAGCGGGACGACGCGCCGCTGGCCACCATCCGGCGCAAAAGACTGTCCCTGCTGCGCAACCACTATCGCGTCGAGCTGGTGGACGGCACGGAGCTGGACGTCAGCGGCAAGATTCTGGACCGGGAGTTCGCCGTCGAGTACGAGGGCGAACTGCTCGCCGACATCTCCCGCCGCCGGCTGAGCGTGCGGGACACCTATGGCGTCAACGTCGTACGGGAGGACGCCGATCCGTCGCTGCTGATCGCCGTCGCGGTGTGTGTGATCCGGCTGGCGGAGCGGGAGCGCGGGGAGGACTGACGGCCCCGCACGGCTCGCCTTACGGCCGGTCGAGGCCCAGTACGCGGTCGCGCAGGACGGGGAAGTCGGCGCGGGTCTTGGCGACCTTGGCCGGGTCGAGGTCCACGGTCAGCACCTCTTCGTCCGGCCCGGCCTCGGCCAGCACCTCGCCCCACGGGTCGACGACGGCGCTGTGGCCGGCCTGCTCGACGCCGGCATGGGTGCCGGCGGTGCCGCAAGCCAGGACGTAGCACTGGTTCTCCACGGCGCGGGCGCGGGCCAGCAGCGACCAGTGCGCACGGCGGCGGGCGGGCCAGCCGGCAGGCACGACCAGCAGTTCCGCGCCGTCCGCCACCAGCTGCCGGAAGAGTTCCGGGAAGCGGAGGTCGTAGCAGGTGGCCAGGCCCACGGTGGTCCCCGGCAGGCCGACCGTGACGGCCCGGTCGCCGGCGCCCAGCAGGACCGCCTCGCCCTGGTCGAAGCCGAAGCGGTGGATCTTGCGGTAGGTGGCGGCGAGGCGGCCGTCGGGGGAGAAGACCAGCGAGGTGTTGTAGAGGGTGCCGTCGGCGGCCCGCTCAATGACCGAGCCGGCGTGCAGCCAGACCTCGGCGTCCCGCGCGGCCGCGGCCATCGCGGCGTGCGTCGGGCCGGTCAGCGGTTCCGCCTCGGTGGCGAAGAGTTCGGCGGCGAACGCACCGACCGGCCACAGCTCGGGAAGCACCACAAGATCGCTGCCGGTCTGCTCGCGGACCAGCGAAGCCACCCGGGTCCGGCGGGAATTGACGGATTCGGCCGGATCCACGCGGATCTGCAGCAATGAAGCGCGCACAGTACCACCGCCTAAGCTTTCGAACCGGGCCGCCGTGAAACATCCACCTACGATGGTCACCCGAAAGCACTGCCGGGGTGCCCGTGCGCAGCGTAACTTAACTGCACAGACAGCAGCCCGCGTACGAACCGTCCGAGGGGTCCCGTGACCGTCCATCCCAGCCTTCAGTCCTCCATCGATGCCTGGACGCACTCCATAGAAGCGATAGCCGAGCTGGTGACTCCGCTCGTCGAAGGCGAGTGGAGCAGGGCGACGGACCTTCCAGGGTGGTCCGTGCGCGATGTCGTCTCGCATGTGATCGGCCTGGAATGCGAGATGCTCGGCGACCCGCGGCCGATACACACTCTGCCTCGCGACCTCTACCACGTACGCAGCGAGTCGGCCCGCCGTATGGAGGTGCAGGTCGATGTCCGGCGGCATCACACCGCGCCGGAGATGCTCAGCGAGCTCGAATACACCGTCATCCGCCGATCCCGGCAGCTGCGCAACGAGACCCGGCAGCCCGACACCGTGGTGCGCAGCGCGCTCGGCGATGAGCGCCCGCTGGAGTTGGTCCTCCAACTGCGTGCCTTCGACGTATGGGCGCATGAGCAGGACCTGCGCCGGGTCCTCGGCAAGCCCGGCAACCTCGACTCCCCCGGCGCCCATGTGACACGCGACCTGTTGCTGAAGACGCTGCCCGGCACGGTCGCCAAGAAGGCCCAGGCGCCCGCCGATTCGGCCGTGGTCTTCGACGTCAGCGGCCCGCTGGAGTTCATGCGCACGGTACGGGTCGACGCCGAGGGCAACGGCACCATCAACGGCAGCGTCTCTCTCGGCCCGACGGTGACGCTCGCCATGGACTGGGACACGTTCCATCAGCTGGCCTGCGGCCGGATCCGCCCGGCGGCCGTCGCTGACCAGATCAAGATCGACGGCGACCAGGAGCTGGCCGCCGCCATCCTGAACAACTTCGCGGTCACGCCGTAGCCGACACCGGCTTCAAGGGGCGCCCCGGCCGGCAAACGGCACTTGACGGGGCGTCTCTGGGGAACGGCGGCTTCCGGCGGCGCAGGGACCATGAGCACGGAGGAAGGCGAGCGAGGGCGTAGCTGTTTCACGTGAAACAGTGCCGCTCCGCCTGCGCCCGCGATCTGCCGGCCACGAACGTCCGGACCCGGCCTCACACCGGGACGTGGACCGCCTCGACCCGGCTGACGACCAGCCGTTCGCGCTCGCGGCGGGCCGCGCGGCTCCGCAGACGCAGGATCTGCGAAACGCCGAGCGCCTCCAGGACGAAGACCGAGGCGAACGCGATCCGGTAGTTGTCGCCGGTCGCATCCAGCAGGACGCCGATGGCGAGCAGGGTCGTCATCGAGGCGGTGAAGCCGCCCATGTTGACGATGCCGGAGGCGGTGCCCTGGCGCTCGGGCGGGTTGGCGGGCCGGGCGAAGTCGAAGCCGATCATCGAGGCGGGCCCGCAGGCGCCCATGACCGTGCAGAGTGCGATCAGCAGGCCCATGGGCGCGTGATCCTCGGGCCAGGCCAGGGTGATCGCCCACAGCAGGGCGGTGGCGCCGACGGTGCCCAGAGCCAGCGGCATACGTGCCACGTGGTGGCGGGCGATGACCTGACCGTAGGCCAGGCCGACGGCCATGTTGGACAGCACGATGAGGGTGAGCAGTTCACCGGCGGTGCCACGGGAGAGGCCCTGCGCCTGGACGAGGAACGGCAGACCCCACAGCAGCAGGAAGACCATCGCGGGGAACTGGGTGGTGAAGTGCACCCACATGCCCAGCCGGGTGCCGGGCTCGCGCCAGGCGTCTGCGATCTGCCGGCGGATGAACGCCGCACCGGTGTGCCCGGCGGACGGCGGCGGAGGCTCGTAGCCCTTGGGGTGGTCCTTGAGGAAGACCAGCAGCAGGATCAGGACGACGAGCCCGCCCACCGCGCTGGAGGCGAAGGTCGGGGTCCAGCCGAAGCTGTGCAGAAAGCGGGCGAGGACGAGGGTGGAGATCAGGTTGCCCGCCATCCCGACGAGCGCCGCGATCTGCGCGATCATCGGGCCGCGCCGGGCCGGGAACCACCGCGAGCCCAGCCGCAGGACGCTGATGAAGGTCATCGCGTCACCGCAGCCGAGCAGGGCGCGCGAGGCCAGCGCCATGGCGTACGACGAGGAGAGCGCAAAGCCGAACTGGCCGACGGTGTAGAGCACCACACCGATGGTCAGCACCTTCTTGGCGCCGAGCCGGTCGACCAGCAGCCCCACGGGTATCTGCATGCCCGCGTACACCAGCAGCTGCAGGATCGAGAAGGTGGACAGCGCCGAGGCGTTGATATGGAAGCGCTCGGCGGCGTCCAGGCCGGCCACGCCGAGGCTCGTACGGTAGGTGATCGCGACGAAGTACACCGCGACGCCGATGCCCCAGACGGCCATGGCCCGGCGGCCGCCGGGCGGGTCCGAGGGGAGCAGCCGGGCGGGCCCTCCCGTCATCCCTCCGCTCGCGCTCATCGCACGTCTCCCTGTGCGAGGTTGCGGACCCAGCTGACGTGCCGCTGCACGGCATCGGTCGCCGCGTCCGGGTCGCCGTCCCGCAGCGCCTGGAGGATCTCGGCGTGCTCGGCGATGTTCTTGGCGATCCGGTCCGGGTGTGCGTGCATGACGGCGACGCCCATCCGTAGTTGGCGGTCACGCAGCTGCTCGTAGAGCCGGTCCAGGATCTGGTTGCCGGCGCTGCGCACGATGGTGGCGTGGAAGCAGCGGTCGGTGACGGAGACGGCGGCGAGATCACCGGCCGCGGCCTGCTCCCGCATCGTCTCCAGCAGCTCGCCCAGCTCGCTGATCAGCGCCTCGCTCGCGGGCACCGCCTTGGCCGCCGCGTGCTTCTCCACCAGCAGCCGGGTCTCGACGACATCGGCGATCTCCTGCGCGGAGACCGGCAGCACCAGCGCGCCCTTCTTCGGGTAGAGCTTGATCAGCCCCTCGACCTCGAGCCGCAGCAGCGCCTCCCGCACCGGTGTCCGCGACACCCCCACGGCCTCGGCCAGCTCGCCCTCGGTGAGCAGCATGCCGCCCTCGTAGTGGCGCTGCAGGACGGCGTCCTTGATATGCGCATAGACCCGCTCGGCGGCGGGGGGCTGCTTGGCGGGGGCGCTGTCTCTGGCAGTGGCGGTGGACGCGGACGGAGAGGACATGCGCACAGGATAGATACAACAGGTATGCGTCCGATACTTCATTCCGCGATGCGGACATATGAGATGCTGTTTGTGCTGGTGAGAGGTGATATGGGCCATGCTGGCCAGCGGCCCGGCCCGGCCCGGCCCGGCCCGGCCCGGCCCGGCCCGGCGCCTCAGCCCGGCATCCGGCCCTGCTCGATCAAGCGGTCCACCACCTGGGAGTGGGCGGGCGCGCACCGCTCCCGCACCTCCTGGCGGTCGAACCAGGCGTACTCGGCGATCTCCCGCCCCGGCTCGGGGGCGATGTCCTGGGGCCCGCCGGTGAAGCAGGTCATGTGCAGCCGACGGCCGTTCTGGCCGTGCGCGACGTCGTGGATGACAAACGCCTCCGACAGCTCCGCTTCGGGCACCACCAGGCCGAGTTCTTCGGACAGCTCCCGCGACAGCGCCTCCCGCGCGCTTTCCCCCGGCTCGTACTTGCCACCCGGAAGGTAGAACGTGTCATTGCCCTGGGTTCGTACGCTCAGCAGCCGGCCGTCACGCACATGCAGCCACGACACCGACCTCAGCGGCGCCTCGCGCTCCAGGACGATCCGGGGATGGCCGGTCTCCTCGTCCACGCGCCGCGCCCGCTCCGTGAATCCCAGGCGTGCGCAGAAGCGCCGGGCGCGCGCGTTCCCCTCGAAGACCTCGAGGCGCAGCGCACCGCGGAGCGACGCCGCATGCTCCACCAACTCCCGCCCGATGCCCTCCCCTTGGGCCTCGGGCGCCACAAACAGCCCGCCGATCTCGACGCCGGTCCCGCCGCCGTCGCCATCACCACCATCACCGCCATCAAACAGCCGGAGCAGCCCCACGGCCTTGCCATCGCGCTCGGCGGTCCAGTTCTCCTCCCGGACGAGTTGCACCCCGCGCAGGACCCGCGCCCGCTCGCCCGTTCCCTTTCCCTCAATGAACGGATGCGCCTGCCGCGAGGCCCGGGACCACAGGTCGGTCACCACATCCCGGTCGGCCGCCCGATAACGCCTGATGATCGTTTCGCTGGTCATGTCGCCGACCGTAAACAGGCCGGTCAACGGCGGCAAACCGTTTCCCGCCCCCGCCGCTGTGCCTGGCGCCTCTGGCACAAGAGCAACCCAAGGGGGACAGCGGGTCCGACTAAAGACTGACGGGAGTCCGTACCTGACGCGTACGGAGCGGCCCGAATCCCATGGGTGAATAGAGCCAAGGAGCCGGGACGGCTCCGCCATCCAAGGGGAGTTGACCATGCAGCCCAGGACGAACGCCGGACGCCGGACCAGGAACACCGTCGCGGTGGCACTGATCGTCGCCGCGGTCTGGGCAGGTGCCGCACTGGCCCGGGGCGCCGCACATGCCGATCCGGACGGCCCGACCGGACCGGTGGCGCACTTCAGCCGGGCCGTGGAGCTCATCCGTAGCTGATCGGCCGGGCCGTTGTTTCACGTGAAACGGGGGCAGGGGCGGTGTTTCACGTGAAACACCGCCCCTGCTGTCGGGAGTCAGCCGTGCCGGCTCAGCCCCACGTGATCAGCCGCTTCGGGCGTTCAAGGACCGCCGCGATGTCCGCGAGCAGCTTGGAACCCAGTTCGCCGTCGATCAGACGGTGGTCGAAGGACAGCGCGAGGGTGGTGACCTGGCGGGCCTTCACCTTGCCCTTGTGGACCCAGGGCTGGAGCTTGACCGCGCCGAAGGCGAGGATCGCGGACTCCCCCGGGTTGAGGATCGGCGTACCGGTGTCGACGCCGAAGACGCCGACGTTGGTGATGGTGACCGTGCCGCCGGACATCGCCGCCGGAGAGGTCTTGCCGTCGCGGGCGGTGGCCACCAGCTCGCCCAGTTCCGCGGCGAGCTGGGGGAGTGTCTTGACGCCCGCATCCTTGATGTTGGGGACGATCAGGCCGCGCGGAGTGGCCGCCGCGATACCGAGATTGACGTAGTCCTTGTAGACGATCTCCTGATTCGCCTCGTCCCAGGCCGCATTGACCTCCGGGTGCCGCTTGATGGCGACCAGGAAGGCCTTGGCGACGAGCAGGAGCGGGTTGACGCGCAGCCCAGCCATGTCCGGGTCCTGCTTCAGCTCCTGGACGAGCTTCATCGTGCGGGTCACATCGACGGTAATGAACTCCGTGACGTGGGGCGCGGTGAAGGCCGAGTTCACCATCGCCTGGGCGGTGGCCTTGCGTACGCCCTTGACAGGCACCCGGCGCTCGCGGGCGGCGATGCCGGCGATGCCGGCCACGCCCGCCTCGGCGGCGGCCACGGCCTCGGGTTCCGGTGCGGCCGCCACGGACGGTGCCGGTGCGGCGGCCGCGTGGACGTCCTCGCGGGTGATGATGCCGTCCCGCCCGGTCGGGGCGATGGTCGCCAGATCGATGCCCAGGTCCTTGGCAAGTTTCCGTACCGGAGGCTTGGCCAGCGGCCGGCCGGGCGCCGCGACAGGCGCCACCGGAGCGACCGGCGCCGCAGTGACCGGAGCCACCGCGGGCCGCCCGTTCAGCTCGGCCTGCAGTGCGGCGTTCACCGGCTCCGGCTGGGCCGGAACACCCGTCGGAACACCCGGCTGCGGCTTGCGGGCCCGGCGCTTGGTCGAGGCCGGGGCAGCGCCGTAGCCGACCAGCACCGCTTGGCGGCCCTGCGGCTCCGCGGCCTCCTCGGCGAGCACTGCGGCCGCGTCCGCAGCCGGGGCGGCGGACCGGTCCGGGGCGGGACCGGCCCCGGGGTCGGTGTCCACGGAGATGATGGCGGTGCCGACATCGACCGTGACGCCCTCGTCGAAGTGCAGCTCATGCACCACCCCGTCGAAGGGGCTGGGCAGTTCGACGGCGGCCTTGGCGGTCTCGACCTCACAGATGACCTGGCCGTCGGTGACGGTGTCGCCCGGCTGGACGTACCACTTGAGGATCTCGGCCTCGGTGAGCCCCTCGCCCACGTCGGGCATCTTGAACTCGCGGAAGCGCTGGGCCCCTGCGGTGCTTGCAGTCATGGTCACGAACTCTCCTCAAACCCCTCAGTACGCCAGCGCGCGGTCAACGGCGTCGAGCACCCGGTCCAGTCCCGGAAGGTACTCGTCCTCCAGCCGGGACGGCGGATACGGGGCGTGGAAGCCGCCGACCCGCAGGACCGGGGCCTCCAGGTGGTAGAAGCAGCGCTCGGTGATCCGGGCGGCGATCTCCGCACCCGAGCCGAAGAAGACCGGGGCCTCGTGGACCACGACCAGCCGTCGGGTCTTCTCCACCGACGCCTGCACGGTGTCGAAGTCGATCGGCGAGATCGAGCGCAGATCGACGACCTCGACCGACTTTCCCTCCTCGGCCGCGACCTTGGCGACGTCCAGACAGACCTTCACCATCGGGCCGTAGGCGGCGAGGGTGAGATCGGTGCCGTTGTGGGCAATGCGGGCCTTGTGCAGCGGGTCGGGGATCGACTCGGTGTCCAGCCGCGACTTGTCGTGGTAGCGGCGCTTGGGCTCGAAGTAGATGACGGGGTCGTCGCCCGCGATGGCCTGCTGAAGCATCCAGTAGGCGTCGGAGGAGTTCGAAGGGGAGACGATCTTGAGGCCCGCGACATGCGCGAACAGCGCCTCGGGGGACTCGGAGTGGTGCTCGACGGCGCCGATTCCGCCCGCGTACGGGATACGGATGACGACCGGCACCTTCACCTTGCCCAGCGCGCGGGCGTGCATCTTGGCGAGCTGGGTGACGATCTGGTCGTAGGCGGGGAAGACAAAGCCGTCGAACTGGATCTCGGCGACGGGGCGGTAGCCGCGCAGGGCAAGGCCGATCGCGGTGCCGATGATGCCGGACTCGGCGAGCGGGGTGTCGATCACCCGGTCCTCGCCGAAGTCCTTCTGCAGCCCGTCGGTGACGCGGAAGACGCCGCCGAGCTTGCCGACGTCCTCGCCCATGACGACGACCTTGGGGTCGGCCTCCATGGAGGTGCGCAGCGAGGCGTTGATCGCCTTGGCGATGGTGATCTTCTCGTGGACGGCCATGGTCAGTTCCCCTCCGCGACGGCATCGGCGTCGGCGAACGACGCCTGGTACGCGGCGAACTGCGCGCGCTCCTCATCGACGAGCGCGTGCCCGTCGGCGTAGACATTCTCGAAGATCGCCATCGGCTCCGGATCGGGCATCGCGCGGACGACTTCGCGGACCCGCTTGCCCAGCGCCTCGCTCTCCTCCTCGATGGTGGCGAGATACGCGTCGTCGACGATGCCCTCGGACTCCAGATAGGCCCGCAGCCGCTGGATGGGGTCCTTGGCCTCCCAGGCGAGCGTCTCCTCGTCGGCCCGGTACTTCGTCGGGTCGTCGGAGGTGGTGTGCGCGCCCATGCGGTACGTGAACGCCTCGACCAACGTGGGGCCCTGGCCGGTACGCGCCCGCTCCAGCGCCGCCTTGGTCACCGCGAGGCAGGCCAGTACGTCATTGCCGTCCACCCGTACGCCGGGGAAGCCGTAGCCGCGGGCACGCTGGTAGAGCGGGACGCGGGTCTGCTTCTCGGTGGGCTCGGAGATCGCCCACTGGTTGTTCTGGCAGAAGAACACGACCGGGGCGTTGTAGACGGCGGAGAAGGTGAAGGACTCGGCGACATCGCCCTGGCTGGAGGCACCGTCACCGAAATACGCGATGACCGCGGAATCCGCGCCGTCCTTCTGCACGCCCATCGCATAGCCGGTCGCGTGCAGCGTCTGCGAGCCGATCACGATGGTGTAGAGGTGGAAGTTGTTGCTGTTGGGATCCCAGCCGCCGTGGTTGACGCCGCGGAACATGCCCAGCAGGTTCGTCGGGTCGACGCCGCGGCACCAGGCCACGCCGTGCTCGCGGTAGGTCGGGAAGACGTAGTCGTCGTCGCGCAGCGCGCGTCCGGAGCCGATCTGGGCGGCCTCCTGGCCCAGCAGCGAAGCCCACAGGCCCAGTTCGCCCTGGCGCTGGAGGGTGGTCGCCTCTGCGTCGAACCGCCGCGTGAGGACCATGTCGCGGTAGAGGCCGCGCAGCTCTTCGGGGGACAGGTCGATCGCGTATTCCGGGTGCTCGACCCGCTTCCCTTCCGGGGTCAGCAGTTGTACGAGCTGGTCCTGCTCCGCCTGGTCCGGCCGGCCGGTGGCCTTGGCCTCGGTCGCCTTCTTCGCCGGCGACGCCTTTTTGGCGGCGGTGCGCTTGCTGCCGGCGCGGGTGGTTTTCCGCTGGGCAGTGCCTTCCACGGTCACGTGCTGCTCCTCCGTCTGTCCGGCCCCCGGGGTCCGCCGGTGGCCGTATTGCGGCTCACCCGGTTCCGATACGGCGCACGGGGTGTGTGCGAACGCGGCCGGTTCCGGGTGGAACAAAGCGTCCCGGACAGTGGCCTGCTGTTTGCACGTTACCCAGTGCCAAAGCCTATGTGAAAACGGCGCTGACCTGCGATTTTGCTTGGATTTCCAAGTAAATCGCGAAGGGTGGGAACAAGTCCTGGTCACAGCGTTGCAGGCCGCCGGGACAACGGCACGTTATATCGATGACCTGGAGCACGGGAAGAGTTTCGTGTGTGAGACTGAGGCCGTGCGCAAAGACGGAAAAATCACAGTTTTCCTGCTCGATGACCACGAAGTTGTCCGGCGGGGCGTCCACGAAATGCTGTCGGCCGAAGAGGACATCGAGGTCGTCGGCGAGGCGGGTACCGCCGCAGATGCCCTGGTCAGAATCCCCGCGACGCGCCCCGATGTGGCGGTGCTGGACGTCCGTCTACCGGACGGCAGCGGTGTCGAGGTCTGCCGCGAGATCCGCTCGCAGAACGAGAACATCAATTGCCTGATGCTCACCTCGTTCGCCGATGACGAGGCCCTTTTCGACGCGATCATGGCCGGTGCCGCCGGTTATGTGCTCAAGGCCATTCGGGGCAATGAACTGCTCTCCGCGGTGCGCGATGTGGCGGCCGGAAAGTCCCTGCTCGACCCGGTGGCCACGGCCCGTGTCCTGGAACGGCTGCGTGACGGCAACAGCGCGAAGGGCGACGACCGGCTGGCGAATCTCACCGATCAGGAACGCAGGATCCTCGATCTGATCGGCGAGGGCCTGACCAACCGCGCGATTGGCGAACGGCTCCATCTCGCCGAGAAAACGATCAAGAATTATGTCTCCAGTCTGCTCTCCAAGCTCGGCATGGAACGCCGTTCCCAGGCCGCCGCATATGTGGCGCGGATGCAGGCGGAAAAGCACTGAAACAGCCTCCCACCAGGTACGGAGCGCCGGAATCGACGGCCGCCCCGGATTCCTGGGCCGGGACCTTGGTCCCGACGTTCCAGGGGCTGCCGCCCCTACTTGCCGACGGTGCGGGCGGGCAGCCTGAGGACATGCCCTGCGACGATTACCGCGCGATCGAGCTGCTGAGCCGCACCCCGTACGGCCGCGTGTCGGCCAGCCGACGCGCGCTGCCGTTCACCACCGTCACCCGGCATCTCCTCCTCGACGGGCAGCTGATCCTCCGGCTGCACCGCGGCTACGACTACCACCAGGCGCTGGACGGCAGCGTCGTCGCGTACGAGGCCGACAACATCAACACTGGCGAGAGCGACACCTGGTCCGTGCAGTTCACCGGCACCGCCCGGGTCTTCCACCCCACCCCCGCCGAGCGCGCCCTCTTCGGCCGCACCCCCCGGCTGGCCGACGGCGCGCCCTTCGACCCGGTCTTCCTGCGCATCGAGCCGGAGTTCGTGACCATGCACTACCTCACGGACACACCGGTCTTCCCGTACGCGCAGACCGTGTGATGTGCAGGCCGTATGACGCAGACCGGGCAGCCGTTTCCCCTATACGTACTCTGCGTAATGCTTTCCGATAAGCCCGCTCTGCCGGACCCAGTTGATCTAACATCTGGCGCGTGCTGCGCTCATCTGTAGTCCGGACGGCGGCAACGCCCGACGGGCATTTCCTCGGGTCCCTGCTGCGCCGCTACGAAGGCGCCGGGGACGCCCACTCGTGCGAACCCGTCGCGGAAGGCCTGCTCAATCACGGCTACTTCCTCGCCACCACACACGGCCGCTACTTCCTCAAGCACCACCTCGACGGCGATTTCGGCGCCATCACCCGCCAGCACCGCGCCACCCTCCGGCTCGCCGATCTCGGCCTGCCGCTCGCCCCACCGGTCCCCGCCGCGGACGGCCGTACCGTCACCGTCCTGGACGGCCGCTGCTACGCCCTGCACCCCTGGGTCGAGGGACGGCACCTGGGCGGCGCCGCGCTGAGCCTCGCCCAGTCCCGCCGGCTCGGCGCGCTGCTCGGGCTGGTGCACACCGCCCTGGAACAGGTCATGGCGGCCGACCCGCACCCGCCGCGGCCCGCGTACCCGGCCGACTCCGCCGACCCTGCCCGCACCTTCGAGCTGATCGACGAGCTGCTCGCGCTGGCCCGCCGGGCCCGCCCCCGCACCAGCTTCGACGAGCTCGCCGAGCACCGCCTCCTGGAGCGCCGGGCCCTGCTCCAGCGGCTGGCCCACCGCCGTCCCGCAGCCGGCGCCGCACCCGCCGCGGGCTGGGTGCACGGCGACTTCCATCCGCTCAATGTGCTCTACCGCGGCGCGGAACCGGCCGCGATCGTCGACTGGGACCGGCTGGGCATCCAGCCCCGCGCCGAGGAGGCGGTACGCGCCGCCGCGATCTTCTTCGTACGGCCCTGCGGCACCCTCGACCTGGCCAAGGTGGCGGCGTATGCGGGCGCCTACCGCAGCGCCTGCGGGGCCGGGTCCGACGAACTGGCCGCCGCCGTGCACCGGGTGTGGTGGGAGCGGCTGAACGACTTCTGGATGCTCACCTGGCGCTACCGGCTGGGCGACCCGCGCACCGATCCGCAGTTCCCGGCAGCGGCCGCGCTGGCGGTGTGGTGGACCCGGGAGTACGCGGCGGTCCGGGAGGCGTTCGCGGATTGTTCCACGTGAAACAGCGGGCCGCTCCAGAGATCCTGGAGCGGCCCGCTGCCTGGTTCGGTCGGCTGGTCAGCCGCCGGTGCCCGACGTCGTGCCGGTGTCCGCACCGCCGATCGCGCCCCCGGTGTCCGCACCGCCGTCGGTGGTGCCACCGTCCGTGGTCCCGCCGTCGGCGGTGCCACCGTCGGCCGTACCGCCGTCGGCCGTACCGCCGTCCGCCGTTCCACCGTCGCTGGTGTCATCGGTGGGCGGGGCGGACGTCGGAGGCTCGGACGACGGCGGCTCCGAGCTGGGCGGCTCCGACGACGGCGGCTCGCTGGGCTCCTCGCTCGGCGACGGGGAGACCGTGCTGGGGTCGCCGCCCGTGGTGGCGGGCAGGGTCTCGGGCGTGCTCGGCTCGTCCGACGGCGGCTCGCTGGTCTTGTCGTGCTGGGAGGCCGACGGGGACGGCGACTTGGTCGGGTCCGTCCCGTGATTGTCCTTCTTGCTGCTCTGCATCGCGAAGGCCACGCCCATCGCGATGGCGATCACCGCAAGCGCCGCGATCAGCCAGATCTTGCCGCGGCCGCGCTTGGGCGGCCGGTGGCCGCCGTCGAAACCGCCGTCGTCGTCCCGCCCGCCCGGCAGGATCGGCTGCGCAGTGGTCTGACCGCCGCCCGGGTGCTGCCGCAGCGCGGTGGTGGCGGCGCTCCCCATGGCCGGGGCGCTGCCGCCCTCGTGTATCGCCACCGGGCCGGTGTTCCAGGTGCCGGTGTGGCCGCCCTGCTCGTGCAGCATCTGCAGCGAGTACTGGGCCAGCCCGCGCATTTCCTCCGCGGTCTGGAAACGGTCGTCCGGGTCCTTGGCCAGCGACCGCATGACCAGGCCGTCCAGCTCCGGCGGCACCGCCTCGGCGACCTCGGACGGCGGCACCGGCATGTCCTGGACATGCTGGTAGACGACCGACAGCGGGGTCTCACCGGTGAACGGCGGCCGCAGCGCGAGCAGTTCGTACAGCAGACAGCCGGTGGCGTACAGGTCGGAGCGGGTGTCGACGGTCTTGCCGAGCGCCTGCTCCGGGGAGAGGTACTGCGGGGTGCCCATGACCATGCCGGTCTGCGTCATCGTGGACTGCGCGCCGTGCAGGGCACGGGCGATACCGAAGTCCATGACCTTCACGGCGCCGCTGTGCGTGATGATCACGTTTGCGGGCTTGATGTCACGGTGCACAATGCCGTGCTGATGGCTGTAGGCCAGCGCCTCCAGCACCCCGGAGACGATGATCAGCGCCTGGTCCGGCGGCGGAGCATCGGCGTTGAGCAGCAGGTCACGGATGGTGCGGCCCTCGACCAGCTCCATCACGATGTACGGCACGGTGTTGCCGGCGACGAAGTCCTCGCCGGAGTCGTACACCGCGACCACGGCATGGTGGTTCAGTCCGGCCACGGACTGCGCCTCGCGCGTGAAGCGGGCCTTGGACACCGGGTCCTCGGCAAGGTCGGCACGCAGCAGCTTCACGGCGACGGTACGGCCCAGTCGTACGTCCTCGGCCGCGAACACCTCCGCCATACCGCCCCGGCCGAGCCGGCGCGTGAGCCGGTAGCGGCCATCGCCGACCAGCCCTCCATTGCCCCACATCTCCGGTGTATCGGGGATATTGGAGCCGGTGGCCTCAGGGTCGGACGGGCCCTGTGGGCTCTGCGTCGGTGCCATCGGTCCTCGCCGTCGAATCGATCCGCATCAAGAGCGGTAAGGTCTCGGTCTTCGCTACAGCACGCTACAGGTTCGACGACCCCCACCGGTCCGTCGTGGACCGGTCATCAAACCTTCCGTATGCCTGTACGGGCAAGCTCACCAGGGGTAATCGAAGGCGCAAAAAGATCTCCCGGTCGTGGCCGGATCTTGCACATCTGGTCACGGAACGGGCACACGGCTTGACGTGTCAGTGGCCTCGGGCAGACTTGGCTGCGGAATTCCAGAATTGATCGCGATTACGTACGGGCAGTTCGCCCAGGGGGAAGCGGAACCATGAGCCAGGACGGCGCTCAAGGCCAATTCGAGGGCCGTTCAGTCGGCGGAGGACGTTACCAGCTTCGTGATCTTCTGGGCGCCGGCGGAATGGCGTCCGTGCACCTCGCGTACGACAGCGTGCTGGACCGCGAGGTCGCGATCAAGACACTGCACACCGAGCTCGGCCGTGAGCAGGCGTTCCGCGAACGCTTCCGCCGCGAAGCGCAGGCCGTGGCGAAGCTCACGCACACCAATATCGTCTCGGTCTTCGACTCCGGCGAGGACGAGCTCGACGGCAGCATGGTGCCGTACATCATCATGGAGTACGTCTCCGGACAGCCGCTGCGCTCGGAGCTCGACAACGACATCGCCCAGCACGGCGCGATGCCGACCGAGAAGGCCCTGAAGATCACCGCCGATGTGCTCGCCGCGCTGGAGGCGAGCCATGAGATGGGCCTGGTCCACCGGGACATCAAGCCGGGCAACGTCATGATGACCAAGCGCAATGTCGTCAAGGTCATGGACTTCGGCATCGCCCGCGCCATGCAGTCCGGCGTGACGTCCATGACGCAGACCGGCATGGTCGTCGGCACCCCGCAGTACCTGTCGCCCGAGCAGGCGCTGGGCCGCGGCGTGGACGCCCGCTCCGACCTCTACTCCGTCGGCATCATGCTCTTCGAGCTGCTGACCGGACAGCTGCCCTTTAACGCGGACTCCCCGCTGGCCATCGCCTACGCCCATGTCCAGGAAGAGCCGCCCCTGCCGTCGAGCATCAACCGCTCGGTGCCGCCGGCCGTGGATGCTCTGGTGGCCCGCGCGCTGAAGAAGAACCCCAACGAACGGTTCCCCACCGCCGAGGCGATGCAGGATGAATGTCTGCGGATCGCCGGGTCCACGCAGTCCGGGTCCACGCCTCTGATCATCGGCGAGGGCCCGCGGGCGCGCACCAGCGGCTCGTCGGTCTCCTCGTCGGTGTTTCCCACCGCGAGCGGCAACCCGCACACCCCGGTGCCGCCGAGCGTGCAGCAGCCGTATCAGCCGCCGCAGGCGCCCTACGGTCCCTCGACGCCGCCGCCGGTGAACAACGCCTTCCCGACCCCGGCACCGGTGCCCGCGCCGACCCCCGCGCCGTTCCACGGCGGTGGCTTCCAGGCCCCGCCGGCGTTCGCCCCGCCGCCCGTGACGGCGACGATGGCGGCGAGCGGTGGTCCCGGGCCCCGTAAGAGCAACACGGCCGTGATCGTCGTCTCGGCGATAGTCGGCGTGATCGTGGTCACCGCAATAGCGATCGCCATCGGGCTGAGCGCCGGCGGGTCCACCGACGACGAAGGCAGCGACGATCCGACGACGGAGTACACGACGAACTCCTCCGACTCGGCGTCGCCGACGTCGTCGAGCACCGCCACCCCCCGGCCGGAGACCTCGTCCGCCCCGATCGAGGCGTCCAGGTGCACCAACCCGATCAAGTCCTACAGCGACCCGAAGCAGGTCTCGCTTCCGAATTTCCAGTTCCAGGACCTGGACTCGGTGAAGGACTGCCTGAACGCGGCGCACTGGAAGTACAAGATCTCGGTGGAGGACCGCAGGGTCTGGGGTAAGAACACCATCGTGGATCAGTCGCCGAGGCCCTACACCCAAGTGGACCCGAAGAGCGGCACCATTCAACTCACCATCGCCAGCGGTCTGGATCCCAGCTGATCCGGACACACGCACAGGGGAAGGGCCGGTACGCGCGATGCGTACCGGCCCTTCGTTTGTCAGCGCTACAGCCCGAGCGTCAGAGATACGGCCCCGAACGGGCACCGCCGTGACCGGGGACCTCGTCGCCTTCGGTCGGGGCACCGGGCGGCAGCGCGCGGCGCATCGACTCCAGCTGGGCGCGGGCCGCCATCTGCTGGGCGAACAGCGCGGTCTGAATGCCGTGGAAGAGGCCCTCCAGCCAGCCCACCAACTGGGCCTGGGCGATGCGCAGTTCCGACTCCGTCGGCACCGATTCGTCGGTGAAAGGCAGGGAGAGCCGCTCCAGCTCCTCCACCAGCTCGGGCGCCAGCCCGTCCTCCAGCTCCTTGACCGAGCTGGCGTGAATCTCCTTGAGGCGGACCCGGCTCGCCTCGTCCAGCGGGGCGGACCTCACCTCCTCCAGCAGCTGCTTGATCATGCTGCCGATGCGCATGACCTTCGCAGGCTGTTCGACCATGTCCGTCACTGGAATCTCGCGGGGCTCTTCGCCGTTCTCCCCGCCGCCACCGGAGCCGGCGCTCCCGAGCGCCATGCCGTCGGGGCCGACGACCAGGACGTGTGGGTTCTCCTGCGACCGTTCGTTCATCGGCATATCCATGCCGCCATTGTCGCGTACCCCCACGTTGCAGGGTGGCCCGCCGTGCTTGTTCCGTTGTTTTGGGCCCTCCTGGCGGCGGGAGCGGGGCGCGTTGTGGGGTTGGCCGCCAGCGTGTGTTCGTGGGGGTGGTGGCATACCTCCAGGGCTTCGTCCCTATGGCCTGCCCCCTTCCGTCGGATTCGCGGCCACCCCTGGGTGGGGGAAGGGGTGAGGAGGGGTTCTCCTGGGTGGTTGGTTTCACGTGAAACAGGCCGATGAGGCGGTGCTTTCTGTTTCACGTGAAACATCGGGATTTGGGGGTGCCATCGGTGGGGCGTCCATCGGTTTCACGGGAAGCGGTGCGTCTGGTTTTTCGCAGTCGGTTTCACGTGAAACACGTCGAAGTGCGGCTGTGGGTCAGCGGCGGCGCAGTCGCAGGCCCAGGAAGGCCAGGCCCAGGCCGGTGAGGGCGAGACCTGCGCCCATGGGGAGGACTCGTTCCACTGGGGCCGTTGGGCCCTCCATGGTCTCGGAGGCGGCCGGGTCGGCGTCGGCGTTGTCCGGTGGGGTGCGGTCCTGCTTCTTGGGCTTGGCGGGGGCCTGGAGCGACTCGTACGGGCGGTGGTCCAGGCCTCCCCCTGCTACATCGGAGCGGGGGGAAGGGGACGGGCGGGGCGGGGCGGACCTGGAGGGTGCGGGTGAGGGGGCGGCGGGGGGTGCACGGTCCGGGCCCTGCGCCTCGGCGGGTGGACGCTCGGGCCCGTCGGGCTCGTAGTCCTCGGGGCCCAGGGCGTCGGTGGAGTCGTCGTCCGGCGCCGGCGAGGAGTCGGGGTCGGGACGGTGGCGGCGGTCGTGCCAGGGGAGGTACTCGGGCGGGTCGTCCGGGTAGCGCGGGATCTCTTCCCGGATCTCGCCGAGGAGGTCCCGCAGGTCAAGGAAGTCCGGGACCTCCATGTCGGCGTCGGGCCTCGGGCCCCCGGGCAGGTGTTCCAGTGACTCCGGGCGGCCGGGGTGTCCACGGCCTTCTCCCGCCCGGCTTCCGGCCAGTGGTGGATCCGCCGCATAGCTGTCGGGCAGCGCGTGCCGCCCTACGAGGTGCGGCGGGCGGTCAGGTGGAGTATTCCGCTGCTGCACGGCCGTCGCGGTGGTCGCCAGTGGGACGGGCAGAGCGGCGGCGGCCACCAGCAGACCGGTGGTAATGCGCGAACGGAATCCTGGAGCCACAGCCGTGCCCCTCCCGTGCCGAGCCGTCGAGTGACATACCCAGCGTCACATGTGACTAGATTCACGACATCCCGGACGTGTCGATCGGGTGATGTGTCGCGGGCGGGAGGGGCCATGGGCGGGGCCTGCGGGCGCGGGCGGCGGGGCTCCGGGTTGTCGGCGTACGCGGAGCCGGCCGGCCGCGGACCGGTCAGACCGTCAGCACGACCTTGCCGACATGGACGCTGGCGTCCACCACACGATGCGCCTCCGCGGCGTCCGCCATCGGGATCGTACGGTCCACGATCGGCCGCACCTGGCCGTTGCCGATCAGCGGCCAGACATGCTCGTGTACCGCCGCGACAATGGCCGCCTTCTCACTCAGCGGGCGGGCTCGTAGGCCGGTGGCGGTGATCGCGGCGCGCTTGGCGAGCAGGGCGGCGAGATTCAGCTCCGCCTTCACCCCGCCCTGCATCCCGATGATGGCCAGCCGCCCGCTGACCGCCAGCGCCTTGACGTTCTTCTGCAGGTACTTCGCGCCGATGATGTCGAGGATGACGTCCGCGCCCTTGCCATCGGTGGCCTTGCGCAGCTCCTGGACGAAGTCCTGCTCGCGGTAGTCGATGAGGATGTCCGCGCCGAGATCCGCGCAGCGCGCCAGCTTCTCGGCGCCGCCCGCGGTGACCGCGACCCTCGCGCCGACCGCCTTGGCGAGCTGGATCGCCATCGTGCCGATACCGCTGGCACCGCCGTGGACCAGCAGCGTCTCACCGGGCCGCAGGTGCGCGATCATGAAGACATTCGACCAGACGGTGCACGCCACCTCGGGCAGCGCGGCGGCCGTCACCAGGTCGAGGCCCGGTGGCAGCGGCAGCACCTGCCCCGCCGGGACAGCCACCTTCTCGGCGTAACCGCCACCGGCCAGCAGCGCGCACACCTCGTCGCCGACGGCCCAGCCGTGCACCCCGGAACCGACCGCGACGATCCGGCCGGAGCACTCCAGACCGGGGTACGGCGAGGAGCCGGGCGGGGGGTCGTAGAAGCCCTGACGCTGTAGCAGGTCCGCGCGGTTCACGGCGCTGGCCGCTACCTCGATCAGGACCTCGCCGTCGGCGGGCTGCGGATCGGGGACATCCGCCCAGACAAGTGCTTCCGGGCCACCGGGCTCCGGGATAGTGATCGCTCGCATGAGCGCGAGGCTACTCGCCGACCGGGCACGGGGCGATGGGGTGGGGCCCGCGGACCACGTCGGGTGTCGGTCCGTCAGGCGCCGGAGGGGCGCCCGGCCGGCGCCAAAGCCCGGTTACTCGTCCGGCCGGTACTCGTCCGCCCTGCGCATCGGGGAGACGCCGGTGCCGGGCAGTGTCGCGTTGTGCGGGCGGGGCTGCCCGCCCGGGACGGTCGGCTCCGCCGCTGCCGCGCGGACGATCGTGATCAGCCGGTCGGCGGTCTGCAGCGGGCTGGCCACCGGGTCGTCGTAACCGATCAGACGGTGGCCGCGCAGCACGGAAACGACCAGGTCATCGGTCTCCCGCACCGACTTGCCGACCTCGGACTTCACCACCGGCCGCTCGACCAGGTCCAGCCCGCTGCCCTGCTGGATCAGGTCCTCCATGACGATCCCCGCACTGGGACTGTGCACCGAGAGCCCCAGCAGCCGCCCGGCCGCGCTCGCCGAGGTGATCACGGCGTCGGCTCCGGACTGCCGCAGCAGCGGGGCGTTCTCCTCCTCCCGCACCGCCGCGACGATATTGGCCCGCTTGTTGAGCTGGCGGGCGGTCAACGAGACCAGGACCGCGGTGTCATCGCGCTGGGTGGCGATCACGACCTGGTGCGCCCGCTGGATCTCCGCCCGTACGAGCACATCGCTGCGGGTCGCATCGCCGACCACCCCCGCGAACCCCTCGGCCACCGCCGCCTCGATCACCTTGCTGCTCGGGTCGACGACGACGATGCGGTCGCGGGCCAGGCCCGTGGCGCAGAGGGTCTGCGCGGCGGAGCGGCCCTTGGTGCCGTAACCGACGATGACGGTGTGGTCGCGCAAGGCGGTTCTCCAGCGTTTGAGGTGCCACTGCTCGCGGGTGCGCTCGGTCAGCACCTCCAGTGTCGTACCGACCAGAATGATCAGGAAGAGCACCCGCAGCGGCGTGATGAGCAGGACGTTGAGCAGCCGCGCGCTGTCGCCGTACGGGACGATGTCGCCGTAGCCGGTGGTCGAGAGCGTCACGGTCGCGTAGTAGACGCAGTCGAGGAAGCTCACCGAGCCATCGGCGTTGTCGTGATATTCGGCGCGGTCGATCCATACGACGACGATCGTCGCGGCCAGGACCAGCAGCGCCATCATCAGCCGGCGGGCGACCTGCCGCAGCGGCGCCTTGGGGGCGCGGCGGGGCAGCATCACCCGGTGCGAAAGATCCTCGGGAACGTCGCGCGCCGCGGCGTCGTACGACGGGAGCTTCATTCCACGCCTCCGATGGGGCCGTACGGGAGCGCGGGCCCGGGTGTCGACCAGTCGGCGGGCCAGGGCAGTTCAAGGAGTTCGACCTCGGTGCCGCGGTCGCCGCCGCCGGGCGGGATGACGGCCAGCGCATCGGCGGCGGCGATCCCGCGCAGCATGGCGGGGCCGTGGAAGTGCAGCGGTTCGGCCATCAGCCCGTACCGGTCGTCGTCGCGATAGGCCACCGGGACCAGCCGGGTGTCGCGCGGATGTCCGTGGACCGACGACCACAGCGGCATACGGAAGGCGGCCGGCGCGTGCCGGGCGCAGAGCGTACGCAGCAGCGGCTCGGCGAGGGTGAGCAGGCCGGAGACGGCGGCGAGGGGGTTGCCGGGGAGCCCGACGAGGTGGCGGTGCGGAGTGATCCGGGCGAGCAGCATGGGGTGGCCGGGGCGGACCTCCACCCCGTCGACCAGCACCTCGGAGCCCAGGCGGTGGAGCGTGGGGTGCACATGGTCGACCGGCCCCGACGCGGTGCCGCCGGTGGTGATGACGACATCGGCCCGGGAGCCGGCGATCGCCTCGTACAGGGTGTCGGGGTCATCGGCGAGATGGCGCGGTGCGACCGCCTCGGAGCCCAGCGCATGCAGCCAGGGGCCGAGCATCGGGCCGAGCGCATCGCGGATCCGGCCCTCGTGCGGCAGGCCGTGGCGCAGCAACTCATCCCCCAGGACGAACACGTCGACCCGTGGGCGGGGGTACGTGGGCAGGTCGTCGTAACCGGCGGCCGCGGCCAGGCCGAGGACCGCGGGCGTCACCAGGGCACCGGCCGCCAGCAGCCGGTCGCCGCGCCGGCACTCCTGGCCGCGCGGCCGGATGTCCTGGCCCGGCGGCGCGGGCCGCGGCGCATACAGCCGGGTCCGGCCGTCGCTCACCTCCCGGACCTCGCCGTGCTCGCTGCGCAGCACGGCGGTGGCGCCGGCCGGGACCCGCGCCCCGGTGGCGATGGGGATCGCATGGCCGTCGGGGAGCGCTGCGGTGGGGCCGTGGCCGGCGAGGATGCCGGGGCGCGCGCCGGGGGCGTCGTCGAGGTGCCAGGGGCCGGGGCCGGAGACCGCCCAGCCGTCCATGGCCGAGGTGTCGAAGGACGGCAGATCGGTGAGCGCGGTGAGCGGCGCGGCGAGGGTACGGCCGAGCGCCTCGTCCAGAAGTGCCGTCTCGGGCGGGAGCGGGCCGCGCACGGCGCGGCGGGCGATGTCACGGGCGGTGTGCCAGGGGCAGGGGGCGATCGGGGCGGGGTCGGGGGCAGGGGGTTCGGCGGGAGGGTCCGCTGCTGGTGGGGGGCCTGATGCGGGCTTGGGGGCTGCGCCGGATCCGCTGTCCGGGGTGGCGGCTCCGTTTGCGCCGTACGGCCCCGTCGCGCCGTACGCATCGCCCGCGCCGTACGCCCTGCCCGACCCGTACGGCCCGTCGGCGGCATCGCGCCGGGCGGCCGCGGGCGCGGCCTCGTTGGCCAGTGCGAGCGCGTCCTCCAGCGCGGCGTCGAACTCCCCCTTGCTCATGGAGCGGGCTTCGTGTCGCCGCCCGCGGCGCCGCCCGGCTGCTCGCCCTCCGCCGCCCAGCGGTTGGCCAGCTCGGCGGCCCGGTGGGCCAGTTCGGTCACATCGCCGCCCTGCCGGCCCGCCGCGTAGCCGATCAGGAAGGTCGTCAGCGGCGCGGCCGGGCGGGCCACGCCGTGTGCCGCGTCCCGGGCGAGGTCGAGCAGCGTCGCGGTGTCGACCTCGAGGTCGATGCCCAGTTCGGCCTTGACTGCGGTGATCCATTCGTCCAACACGTGTCCATGCTCCCTGATGCGGGCGCGCGCCGCGCTGATGTCTTCCCAGGTGTCGCAGTCGAAGGATGCCGTGGAGGTGGCGTCCGCGACCCTCTCGAGCGTCAGCTCGGACAGCAGGGCGCGCAGCGGCAGTCCCGTCAGGGTGCCGTGTTCGGCGTGCAGCAGGGCCAGTTCGCGGCGCAGCGACTCGGCCCGGTAGGCGGCGACCAGCGGCTGGTCCCGTCCGTCGGCGTCCCGCAGCACGGCTCCGTCGCGGGGCGCGCCGCCGTCCGTCGCCGTGTCGGCCGCCGCAAGGAGGCCTCGTACGGTCGCGGCGGTCAGGAACGGCAGGTCGGCGGAGAGGACGAGGACCGTCGGGGCGGTGGTGTGCCGCAGGCCGGCGTCCAGCGCGGCGAGCGGGCCGCCGCCGGGCGGATCCTCCAGGGCGCGGACGACGGGGCGTCCGGCCGGGCGCCGGGGGCCGACGACGACGGTGATCGCCGCGTCGGCGCAGGCGGCGAGGACCCTGTCCAGCAGGGCGCGGCCCCCGACGGACAGGGCGGGTTTGTCCGCCCCGCCGAGCCGACGGGCCGCGCCTCCGGCCAGCACGATGGTGTCGTAGTCGGTGTGGTCGCTCACCCCTTGAGTATCGCCAAGGGCGGCGCGTTCACACAGGTGTCACAGCCGTCAAAGTTGTCGCGGCCGTCACAGGGTGCGCAGCAGCAGCGCCGGCTGCTCCACACAGTCGGCGACGAACCGCAGGAAGCCGCCGGCCGTGGCGCCGTCGCACACCCGGTGGTCGAAGGTGAACGACAGCTGGACGACCTGCCGGACGGCCAACTCACCTTTGTGTACCCAGGGTTTGGCGGCTATCCGGCCGACGCCGAGCATCGCGGCCTCGGGATGGTTGATGATCGGGGTGGAGCCGTCGACCCCGAAGACGCCGTAGTTGTTGAGCGTGAAGGTGCCATGGGTCAGCTCGGCCGGGGAGAGCCCGCCGGACCGGGCGGTCCCGGTGAGCCGGGCCATCTCGGCGGACAGCTGCTCGACCGTACGGGTGTGGGCGTCGCGCACCACTGGGACGATCAACCCGCGGTCGGTCTGTGCGGCGAAGCCCAGGTGGACGGCGGGCAGCCGGACGATCTCCCGGGTGACGGTGTCGACGGTGGCGTTGAGCTCGGGGTAGCGGGCGAGCGCGGCCGTACAGACCCGGGCCAGCAGCGCGAGCAGGGACACCTTGGGGGTGCCCGGCACATTCATCGCCCGGCGGGCGGCGAGGAGTTCGGTGGCGTCGGCGTCCACCCAGCAGGTGGCGTCCGGGATCTCGCGGCGGCTGCGGCTGAACTTCTCGGCGGCGGCACCCCGCATCCCCTTCAGCGGGATGCGCTCGGCTTCCGGTGCGGCCACGGTGGCGGGCGCGGCTCCGGTGACGGACGCGGCCCCAACCACGTCCGCCACGGAGGCCCCCGCTGTGGCCGTCTCCCGCTCCCGGATCGCCCGCTCAACGTCCGATCGCAGAATCAGCCCGTCCCGCCCGGACCCGGTCAACTCCCGTAGGTCCAGGCCGTTTTCCCGCGCCATCCGGCGCACCAGCGGCGAGATGACAGCCACTGTACGGGTGTCGGGCGCCGCGGGGGCGACGGGAGCCGCGGACGGCTCCGGTGGGCTCGGTAGCTCCTGCGCGGGGGCCGCGCCTCCGGGCCGCACCCTCCGGCGCCGTGCCGCGGCCGCGCTCGTGCCGTAACCGACCAGCACATTCCCCGATCCGGCCGCCTCCTCCAGGACAGCCGCCCCGGTGCCCGAGGCGCCGGAATCGCCCGCCAGGTCATCGGGCACCGCCCCCACGGCCACCGTCACCAGCGGCGCCCCCACCGGGACCTCGGCCCCTTCCTCGCCGAAGCGGGCAGTGACCACGCCTCCGTACGGGCACGGCACCTCCACCATCGCCTTGGCGGTCTCCACCTCCACCACCGGCTGGTCGACGGCGACCACCTGGCCGACCTCGACCAGCCACTGCACGATCGTCGCCTCGGTGAGGCCTTCTCCCAGGTCAGGGAGGGTGAATTCGCGGACCACGGCCATCACGCACCACGTCCTTCGGTCCAGTCCGACTCCCACTGGAGGCGGGCGACGGTGTCCAGGATGCGGTCCACGCCGGGCAGATGGTGCCGCTCCAGCATGGGCGGCGGATAGGGGATGTCGAAGCCGGCCACCCGCAGCACCGGCGCCTCCAGGTGGTGGAAGCAGCGCTCGGTGATCCGCGCGGCGATCTCGCCACCGGGGCCGCCGAATCCGGTCGACTCATGGACGACCACCGCGCGGCCGGTGCGCCGTACGGATGCGCACACCGCGTCGTCGTCGAACGGCATCAGCGAGCGCAGATCGAGAACCTCCAGGTCCCAGCCCTCGGCGCGGGCGGCCTCGGCGGCCTCCAGGCAGACCGGCAGCGACGGGCCGTAGGTGATCAGGGTGGCGCTCTCGCCACGGCGCCGGACCTCGGCGCGGCCTATGGGGGCGACCGGTGCGGGGGCGTCGGGCGACCAGTCGTCCTTGGACCAGTACAGCCGCTTGGGCTCCAGGAAGACGACCGGGTCGTCGGAGGCAATAGCGGCGCGCAGCAGCCCGTAGGCGTCCGCGACGGTGGCCGGGGTGACGACCTGGAGGCCGGGGGTGGCGAGGTAGTACGCCTCGGAGGAGTCGCTGTGGTGCTCGACGCCGCCGATTCCGCCGCCGTAGGGGATCCGGATGGTCAGCGGCATCGGCAGGGCGCCCCGGGTGCGGTTGCGCATCCGGGAGACATGGCTGATGAGCTGCTCGAATGCCGGGTAGGCGAACGCGTCGAACTGCATCTCCACGACCGGCCGCAGCCCGTACATGGCCATGCCGACGGCGGTGCCCAGGATGCCGGCCTCGGCCAGCGGGGTGTCGCTGCAGCGGTCCTCGCCGAACTCCTTGGCCAAGCCGTCGGTGACCCGGAAGACGCCGCCCAGGGTGCCGACGTCCTCGCCCATGAGATGGACCGTCGGGTCCTCGGCCATGGCGTCGCGCAGCGCGCGGGTCAGCGCCTGCGCCATGGTGGCGGGCTTGCGGGCGGCCGCGGTGGTCGTCATGGCCTGGCCTCCTCGGCGGGGCTCTCCTCGGCGTCCAGCTCGGCGCGCAACTGGGACGCCTGGTCGCGCAGTTGGCGGGTCTGCTGGGCGTAGATGTGGGTGAACAGGTCCATCGGGTCGAGAGCCGGGTCCTGATTCATCCGCTCCCGCAGGTCGGCCGCGAGCCGCTCGGCGCCGTCCCGGGCGGCGGCGACGAAGTCATCGGTGAGCAGATCGCGGGCACTCAGTTCGTGCTCCAGGAGGGCTATCGGGTCGTGCGCCCGCCAGGTCTCGACCTCGGCGTCGGTGCGGTAGCGGGTGGCGTCGTCGGCGTTGGTGTGGGCCTCGATGCGGTAGGTGACGGCCTCGATCAGGGTGGGGCCGCCGCCCCTGCGGGCCCGCCGTACGGCCTCGGTGACGACCTCGTGCACGGCAGGCGCGTCATTGCCGTCCACCAGGCGGCCCGGCATGCCGTAGCCGACCGCCTTGTGAGCCAGGGAGGGGGCGGCGGACTGCTTGGCGAGCGGCACGGAGATCGCGAAGCCGTTGTTCTGTACGAGGAAGACGGCCGGCGCCTGCCAGACCGCCGCGAAATTCAGCGCCTCGTGGAAGTCGCCCTCGCTGGTGCCGCCGTCGCCCACCATGGCCAGCGCCACGACATCGTCGCCCTTGAGGCGGGCGGCGTGCGCCAGGCCCACGGCGTGCGGGAGCTGGGTGGCGAGCGGCGTGCACAGGGGCGCGATGCGGTGCTCGTGCGGGTCGTATCCGGTGTGCCAGTCACCGCGCAGCAGGGTCAGCGCCTGTACGGGGTCGAGGCCGCGGGCCACGGCGGCGAGGGTGTCGCGGTAGCTGGGGAAGAGCCAGTCACGGTCCTCCAGGGCCAGCGCGGCGGCGACCTGGCAGGCCTCCTGTCCGGTGGAGGACGGATAGACCGCCAGCCGCCCCTGCCGGGTCAGTGCCGTGGCCTGGGCGTTGTAGCGGCGGCCGCGGACCAGCTCGGCGTAGAGCCGCTTGAGCAGGCCGGCATCGAGCCCGCGGGCGGCGTCCGTCCCCAGGAGGCGGTACGGCGCGGCGTCGGGCAGGAGGGGCCCGGGATCGACGCGTGGCCGCCAGTCGGGCGGCGGGCCGGGCAGACCGCTCTTGTTCCTGCTGCTGCCGGGCTGCTCAAGGACCGTCATGACGAGCACCTCCTCGGATCGAAGGGGCGGCGCGAGGCGCCTGATAAGGGTGGTGGCGGGCGACTCATGGGCAGGATGGAACCGGTCGGGGCGGGTAAGCCCTTCCCTACCGATTGTTCGGTCGCCGATGCATTTTGGCTACAGGCGTACTCAGCCTGTGGACAAACGGTTCTCCACAGCTTGAGATGAATGCAGGACGTCCACGACGGGGAGGCGGGACCATATGCGGGACGAACAGATGGCCAATCCGGGCGGACAGCCGGCGACCGCGGCCGCCCCGCCGCCACCGCCCGCGCGCCCGCTGGACACCGTCGACCGCGCGATCCTGCGCATACTCCAGACCGACGGCCGGGCCTCGATACGCTCCGTCGCCGACCAGGTCCATGTCTCGCGGGCCAACGCCTATGCCCGGATCAACCGACTGATCGACGACGGCGTCATACGCGGCTTCAGCGCCCTCATCGACCAGGAACGCGCTGGTCAGGGAGCTTCCGCGTACATCACGCTGAAGATTGTGCAGAACTCCTGGCGGACCGTGCGCAAGCAGCTCACGGCGCTTCCCGGGGCGTCCCATATCGCGCTGGTCAGCGGCGATTTCGACGTACTGCTGCTGGTCCACACCAAGGACAACCGGGAACTGCGGGAGCTGGTCCTGACCCGTATCCAGTCGATCCCGGAGGTGCTCAGCACCCGCACCCTGCTGGTCTTCGAGGAGACCGAACTGGGGCCGGAGCAGGAGTAGCGGGGCACGCAGACCACGGCCGCCCCGTGCACCGCTGCCGCCCCTCAGCTCCTGCGCAGCCCCGCGAACGCCGTACGCACCACGGCCTCGGCCACCTCATCGCGGCTGGCCGCGCCGCCACGTCCCGGCCGGTACCACTCCACAATCGAGTTGATCATGCCGAAGAGCAGCCGAGTGGCCAGCCGGATGTCGACGTCGTCGCGCAGATCACCGTCGGCGGCCGCCTGCTTGAGGAGGTCGGCGACCTCATGGTCGAACTCGCGGCGGCGCTCCATGGCCCATCGCTCGGTGTCGGTGTTCCCGCGCACCCGCAACAGCAGCGTCACATAGGGCAGTTCGTCCATCAGGACCTCGGCCTCGCGCCGGGTGACGTACTCCAGGCGCTCGATCGCCCGCCCCTCGACGGCGCCCGGCTCCGCCAGGACACCGAACAGCCCGTCCAGGGCACGGCTTATCGCCCGGTGGAGCAGCTCTTCCTTGCTGCGCACATGGTGGTAGATCGAGGACTTGGAGATGCCGGCCGCCTTGGAGAGGTGCTCCATGGAGGTGCCGTCGTATCCGCGCTCGATGAACACCTCGACGGCGACCGCGAGCAGCGAATCGGGCGTATAGGTGTCGCGCTTGGCCATGGTCATGATTAGAGCACCTGCCCCTCCAGGTCCGCGCGGCGCCTGAGGGCCCACGACGGTGCGTAGCGGCCACCGGCATTGTGGTGGCACATCGAATCCAGCAGATCCCACGCCCACCGGGCGCCGAGCCGCTCGGCCCACTCCATGGGGCCACCGGGGTAATTCACGCCCAGCCGCATCGCGGTGTCGATGTCCTCGGGCGTCGCCACCCCGCGGGCCGCGGCATCCACGGCGAAGTCCACGATCATCGCGATCGTACGGGCGACGATCATGCCCGGCACGTCCTGGATGACGCTCACCTGCTTGCCGAGCGCCTGGAAGAGCCCGACCGCCTCCGCCAGGTCCGCCTCGGAACAGGCCTCGGAGGCGGCGAGGGCGATCCGGGTGGCGGCCCGGTAGTCGAGCGAGAGGTCGAAGCGGATGTACCTGCCGCGGTCCCTGCTCGTCGCGGGAGACCCGCTGGTCAGCGCCAGGCACGCACTGCCGGGCAGCCGGAGGAAGCCCTCGGACTCCCCCGGTGCACGATCGCGGGTGATCTTGATGCCCGCCTCCTCGATCAGCTCGCGCAGCACCGCGGCGGGGCCGGGCAGCTCCGCGTGCAGACCGACGGCCTCCGGGGCGGGACACGGCGCGGCGGTCTGCGGCGCGGGGCGCTGCGCCCCCTCGGCGTAGTCGAACCAGCCACGCCCGGTCTTCCGGCCGTGCAGCCCGGCCTCCACCAGGCGCCGCTGCGCCAGAGAGGGCGCGAACCTCGGGTCCTGGAAGAACGACGTCCACACCGAGTGGGTGACCGCCTCGTTCACGTCCTGGCCGATGAGGTCGGTGAGCTCGAAGGGGCCCATCCTGAAGCCGGTGCCGTCACGCAGTACGGCGTCGATGGTGGCGGGGTCGGCGATCCGCTCCTCATAGGCACGCAGGGCCTCGGCGTAGAAGGGGCGGGCGATGCGGTTGACGATGAACCCGGGGGTGTCCGCGCAGCGCACCGGGGTCTTGCCCCAGGCGGCGGCGGTCTCGTACGCGGTGGTGGCGGCCGTCTCGTCGGTGGCAAAGCCGCTGATGACCTCGACCAGAGGGAGCAGCGGGGCGGGGTTGAAGAAGTGCAGGCCCACGCAGCGGCCGGGGTGGCGCAGCGGGCCCGCGACAGCGGTCACCGCGAGGGAAGAGGTGTTGGTGGCCAGCAGGCAGTCGTCCGCCACGATGTCCTCCAGGGCGGTGAACAGCTCCTGTTTGACCGGAAGCTGCTCCAGAATCGCCTCGATGACCAGGGCGGCGTCGGCCAGCTCGGCGAGGGAGGCGGCGGGGGAGAGGCGGCCGTGGGCGGCGTCCCTTTCCTGCGCTGTGATCCGGCCTTTTTCGACGAGCCGGTCCAGCCGCCGCCCGATGGCCGCGGCGGCCTGCCCGGCGCGCTCCGGGGCCGCGTCATAGAGCCGTACGCGGTGCCCGGCGACCAGCGCCACCTGCGCAATTCCCTGTCCCATGGTGCCGGTGCCCACCACTGCCACGGTGCTGCCGGTCCCGATTGCCGTCATGGCGATTGATCCTCCCCGACCCGAGTTGTCCACAGGCATGCGGGACCCTCTTGCCCCGACCGATCGTTCGGTTACTCTAACTCTGTTGGTACATCCGCTCCCAGTCTTCGGTCCGGATCGCACCGGACCTGGCCGGGATCCCCTCACCTTCCGTTCCGATCCCACCGTCCTTCGTTCCGATCCGACCGTCCTTCGTTCCGAACTCACCGCCTCATCCGCTCTCCGCCCGGCTCGACGAGGAGTTGGTCATCGATGGCCACCGAAGTGACCACAGCGCAACCGACCGCAGCGCAGCTGATCGCCAAGCACCGCCCCACCCTCGACCAGACGCTCGAGGCGATCCGTACCCGTGCGTACTGGTCACCGCACCCCGAGCACCCCAAGGCGTACGGCGAGACCGGCGCGCCGGACGGCCTGGCCGCGTTCGAGGCGCTGCGCGGCAAGCGCTTCGCGCTGGACCAGCCCGGTACGGACGACTGGACGGGCGAGGAAGTCTCCCCGTACGGCCCGGACTTGGGCATCAGCTATCCGCACCCGGATGTGGACGTACTGCTTCCGGCGATGCGCGCCGCGATCCCCGCCTGGCGGGACGCGGGCCCCGAGGCGCGGGCGGCGGTGTGCCTGGAGATCCTGGCGCGGATCAGCGCGCGCACCCATGAGTTCGCGCAGGCCGTGATGCACACCAGCGGCCAGGCCTTCATGATGGCGTTCCAGGCGGGCGGGCCGCATGCCCAGGACCGCGGCCTGGAGGCGGTGGCGTACGCATACGCCGAGCAGGTCCGCACCCCCGAGCAGGCGACCTGGTCCAAGCCGCAGGGCAAGCGCGAGCCGCTGGAGCTGGCCAAGTCCTTCACGGCCGTGCCGCGCGGCGTCGCCCTGGTGATCGGCTGCAACACCTTCCCCACCTGGAACGGCTATCCGGGCCTGTTCGCCTCGCTGGCCACCGGCAACCCGGTGCTGGTCAAGCCGCACCCGCGGGCCGTGCTGCCGCTGGCGCTGACCGTCCAGGTGGCGCGCGAGGTACTCATCGAGGCCGGGTTCCCCGCCGACCTGGTGTGCCTGGCCGTGGACAAGCCGGGCGAGGGGCTGGCCAAGACGCTGGCCGTGCGCCGCGAGGTCCGCATCATCGACTACACCGGCTCGACCGCCTTCGGCGACTGGCTGGAGACGCACGCCCGCCAGGCGCAGGTCTTCACGGAGAAGGCCGGCGTCAACACCGTCGTCATCGACTCCACCGACGACTACAAGGGCATGCTCGCCAACCTGGCGTTCTCCCTGTCGCTCTACAGCGGCCAGATGTGCACCACCCCGCAGAACCTGCTGATTCCGCGGGACGGCATCACCACGGACGCCGGGCCCAAGTCGTACGACGAGGTCGTCAGCGATCTCGCGGGCGCGGTCAGCGGCCTGCTGGGCGATGACGCGCGGGCCAACGCCCTGCTGGGCGCGATCGTCAATCCGCAGGTCAAGGAGCGCATCGAGGCGGCGGCCGGGCTCGGCGAGGTGGCGCTGGCCTCCCGCGAGGTGGCCAACCCCGACTTCCCCGAGGCCACGGTCCGTACGCCGGTGATCGTCAAACTGGACGGCGCCAAGCCGGAGGCGGAGGCGGCCTATCTGGCGGAATGCTTCGGCCCGGTGTCCTTCGCGGTGGCCGTCGACTCGGCGGCCGGCGCGGTGGAGCTGCTGCGGCGCACCGTACGGGACAAGGGCGCCATGACGGTCGGCGCGTACACCACCGACGCCGAGGTGGAGCGGCTGGTGCAGGACGCCTGCCTCGAGGAGTGCGCCCAGCTGTCGCTGAACCTCACCGGTGGCGTGTATGTGAACCAGACGGCGGCGTTCTCCGACTTCCACGGCTCGGGCGGCAACCCGGCGGCCAATGCAGCGCTGTGCGACGGCGCGTTCGTGGCGAACCGCTTCCGTACGGTGGAGGTGAGGCGGCCGGCGTAAGGCCTCAGGGAGCCTCGATGCGGGCGTGGCGGCCGATCCAGGAGTGCATCGCGATGGCGGCCGCGGCGCCCGCGTTGATCGACCGGGTCGAGCCGAATTGCGCGATGGAGCAGACCAGGGAGGCGTGCCGGCGCGCCTCTTCGGTCAGCCCCGGCCCCTCCTGGCCGAAGAGCAGCACACAGCGGCGCGGCAGCTCGGTCGTCTCCAGCGGGACGGCGCCGGGGAGGTTGTCGATCCCGATGATCGGCAGTTCCTCGGCGGCCGCCCAGGCGGTGAGGTCGGCGGTGTCCGGGTGGTGCCGTACATGCTGGTAGCGGTCGGTGACCATGGCGCCGCGGCGGTTCCAGCGGCGCTGCCCAACGATATGGATCTCCTTGGCGAGGAACGCGTTCGCGGTCCGCACGACCGAGCCGATGTTGAAGTCGTGGCCCCAGTTCTCGACGGCCACATGGAAGTCGTGGCGGCGGGTGTCGAGGTCGGCGACGATCGCCTCGCGCGTCCAGTAGCGGTAGTGGTCGACGACATTGCGGCGGTCACCGTGCGCGAGCAGCTCGGGGTCGTAGCGGGCGTCCTGGGGCCAGGGCTCCGGGTGCGGGCCGACGCCGATCCGGGGGCCGTAGCCCTCGTCGTACTGGAGGGGTTCGGCGCCCGGGGCGGTGCTCTCGCTGTCCCGAGCGGTGGTCCGGGCGCCCGGGACGGTTTTCTCGCTGCTCACCCCACGAGGGTATGGCCATCGCCGTCGTGGTGGGTACGGGCATCCGGCTCGCCGCCACCGGGGCCGTCGTCCGGCCGGGGTGCGCCGCCGCGGGGGAACAGCCGCTTGCGCAGGTCGGAGATCCGGGCGGAGAGCCAGGTCAGGAAGTTCGTCGGCAGGAACACCGCATCCGCCGCGATCATCGCGAGGGAGAAGAACGGCAGCCCGAGCAGGACCGCGATGGAGAGGTGCTCGCCGATCATGGCGACCAGCAGCACGTTCTTCAACCGGCGGTTGAAGAGGGTGAAGGGGAAGGCCACCTGCACGATGACCGTGCCGTAGGTGAGCAGCATGATCATCAGGCCGCTGCTGCCGAGCACCTGGGACAGGCCCGGCCAGGGGGAGAAGTAGTCCAGGTGCATCGGGTAGAAGACGGCGGTGCCGTCCTGCCAGCGCGAACCCTGGATCTTGTACCAGCCTGCGGTGGCGTAGATCAGGCAGACCTCGACCATGATCACCAGCAGCGCGCCGTTGTGCGCGAGCTTGGCGAGGGTGTCCAGGACGATGCGCGGCTCCCCCTGCGCGTACCGCCGCACCGCCCACCACACGCCGTGCACCGCCCACAGGCCCCACAGCGCCAGGCTCCAGCCGATGTGCGGGAAGGGGCCGTCTCCGAACCAGGTGAGGGCGTGGTTGCCGAGCAGCTGGGCCACGGCCAGGGCGAGGCCGAGGACGGTCCACAAGAGGATGCCGGGCAGGTCCCGGCCCTCGCCGTCGGCCGCTGTCCGCTTGGCGCGGCGCGCGTCCAGGGACCACACCTGCCCGCACCGGGTGAGCACGAGATACATCGACATCAGGTGAATGACGTTGTCGCCGCCGTCGCCCAGGAAGATGCTGCGGTTCTGCAGCGACAGCACGCCGATCATGAAGAGCACCGACATGGTGCGGGTGCGCCAGCCGAGCATCAGCAGGGCGCTGGCCACTATGGCCACGGAGTAGACGCACTCGAACCAGGCGGTGCTGCCCGACCAGGGCAGCACCGAGAAGGCGTGGTTGCCGCCCAGCAGCCGGCGCGCCATGTCCAGGCTGAAGGGGCTGTCGGGGCCGTAGAGTGCGTGGCGGTTGGGCCATTCCCGCAGCAGGAACAGCAGCCAGGTCGCGGAGAACCCGATGCGGATCACCGCGGTCTGGTACGGGGCCATCGCCCGGCTGGTGACCCGTACGAAGCCGCGGCCGATGGCGCGCTCGATACGGGTCTCCTCCGGGGGCGTCTCGGGGGCGTGGGACGGCCGGGCCTCTTGGGGCGTCCGGGTCTCCGGGGGCGTCTGGGCCTCCGGGGTCTGGGCCTCCGGGGGCGTCTCGGGCTCGGCGGCCGGCTGCTGCGGCGTCGGTGACGTCACTGGTTCTTCGCCCCCTCGGGCAGGTCGTCTGCGGTGACCTGCCACCAGGGCAGCACGCGGTACATGGGCTTGGTGCTGATCTTCTCGGTGCTCCACGGCGGCGGGGCGACGGCCGTCGTCACCGACCTCACCTGTATCCGGTCGACCCGGCCGTCCCTGGCCCACTCGGCGCCCATGCGGTACATCACGATGCGCCGGACATAGCGCTCGGACAGCTCGCCGCGCGTGCCGACGGGGCTGTTCTGCGCGGTGTGCGAGTTGAGGAAGAACTCCCAGCCGCGGCGCAGCATGTTCTGCTGGGTGTGGCTGGGGAGCGGGTTGTGCAGGATGTCGCGTCCGTCGCGGGCGGTCAGGTCGGTCCAGCCGGTCGTCCGCGTGGTGCCGCCCTGGCCGCGCAGCTGGGCGCGGACCTGGACGGCGATGTTCTGCTGGAGCGGGTTGGGCGCGAACAGCTTCCAGTTCTGTTCGTACTCGGGATAGACGTAGTCGCTGATCAGATTGCCCCGCTGCTTGCTGAGTGTGTTCTGCGGTGCGACATGCAGGAACATCATGGCCAGATGGATCGCGACGATCACGGCGCCGGCGCTGGCCGCCACGCCTATGACGATCCGTGAGGGCAGCGAGAGCGCGGCGAGTGGCCGCGTTTCGTCCCCGTATGACTGCATTCCCGCCCCGTTCCCAGAATCCCGTCGGCTGACACTCGGGCCGACTGTCGGCCCAGTCCCGGTTGACTCCGCCACGGAACGGTACCTACGCGGCACCACCCGGCACACCCTCCCCTGAGTTTTCTCAGGGTTGACACCCGCGGTCCGCCCACCGACCATTGAACCGAACGATCGGTCGGTCGGGAGCGAGGGGGCACCACATGACGACGATCGCGCCGGAAGAATCGGCACTCGAAGCCGTCTTCGACGCCACCGTGGCCGCGGACGAACGCATCGAACCGCGCGACTGGATGCCGGACGCCTACCGCTCATCCCTGGTACGCCAGATAGCGCAACACGCCCACTCCGAGATCATCGGCATGCAACCGGAAGCCAACTGGATCACCCGCGCGCCGTCGCTGCGCCGCAAGGCGATCCTCATGGCCAAGGTCCAGGACGAAGCCGGCCACGGCCTCTACCTCTACAGCGCCGCCGAAACCCTCGGCACCAGCCGCGACGAACTCCTCGACAAGCTGCACAGCGGCCGCCAGAAATACTCCTCGATCTTCAACTACCCCACCCTGACCTGGGCCGACGTCGGCGCCATCGGCTGGCTCGTGGACGGCGCGGCGATCACCAACCAGGTCCCGCTGTGCCGCTGCTCCTACGGCCCCTACGCCCGCGCCATGGTCCGCGTCTGCAAGGAGGAGTCCTTCCACCAGCGCCAGGGGTACGAACTCCTGCTGGCCCTCAGCCGCGGCACCGAAGCCCAGCACGCCATGGCGCAGGACGCGGTGGACCGCTGGTGGTGGCCGTCGCTGATGATGTTCGGCCCGCCGGACGATGAATCGGCGCACTCCGCGCAGTCCATGGCCTGGAAGATCAAACGGCACTCCAACGACGAGCTGCGCCAGCGCTTCGTCGACATCTGCGTCCCGCAGGCCGAAGCCCTCGGGCTGACGCTCCCCGACCCGGATCTGACCTGGAACGACGAGCGCGGCCACTGGGACTTCGGCCCCATCGACTGGGCCGAGTTCTGGGAGGTCCTCAAGGGCAACGGCCCCTGCAACGAACAGCGGATCACCCGCCGCCGGAAGGCCCACGAGGACGGCGCCTGGGTGCGCGAGGCGGCCGCCGCACACGCGGCCAAACACGGGAAGGACGACCGATGACGACACCCCGCCCCGCCGACACCCCCGGAGCCGCCACGACAGCGGCCGCCCGGCCCACCGAATGGCCCCTGTGGGAAGTCTTCGTACGCAGCCGTCGCGGCCTCTCCCACACCCACGCCGGCAGCCTGCACGCCCCGGATGCCGCCATGGCACTGCGCAATGCCCGCGATCTCTACACCCGCCGCTCGGAGGGCGTCTCCATCTGGGTCGTGCCCTCCGCCCAGGTCACCGCCTCCTCACCGGACGAGAAGGACACCTTCTTCGAACCGGCCGGCGACAAGCCCTACCGCCACCCGACCTTCTACGAGATCCCGGACGGGGTGCATCACCTTTGACGAACCTCACCCTGACCCCGGCCCTGGCCCTCGGGGACGACGCCCTGGTCCTCTCCCACCGCCTGGGCGAGTGGGCCGGCAACGCGCCCGTCCTCGAAGAAGAGGTCGCACTCGCCAACATCGCCCTGGACCTGCTCGGCCAGGCCCGCATACTGCTCTCCCTGGCGGGGGACGAGGACGAGCTGGCGTATCTGCGCGAGGAACGGCAGTTCCGCAACGTCCAACTCGTCGAGCAGCCCAATGGCGACTTCGCCCACACGATCGCCCGCCAGCTGTACTTCTCCACCTACCAGCAGCTGCTCTTCGACCACCTCGCCACGGGCTCCAGCGAGCTGGCGCCGCTGGCCGCAAAGGCCGTCAAGGAAGTCGCCTACCACCGCGACCACGCCGAACAATGGACACTGCGGCTGGGCGACGGCACCGAAGAAAGCCATGCGCGTATGCAGCGCGGCCTGGACGCCCTGTGGCGCTTCACCGGCGAGCTCTTCGAGCCCGTCGAGGGACTGGACGCACCCTGGCCTGCACTGCACGACGAATGGACGTCACGCGTCACCGCCCTCCTGGACCGGGCCACCCTCACCGTCCCGCAGGGCCCGCAGCGCGGCGCCTGGACCGCGGGCGCGGGCCGCCAGGGACTGCACACCGAACCGTTCGGGCGGATGCTCGCCGAGATGCAGCACCTGCACCGCAGCCATCCGGGGGCGACATGGTGACCACCGCCGCCCTCACCGCCCTCGAAGAGAAGCTGCTGGCACTGGCCGGTTCCGTCCCCGACCCCGAGCTGCCGGTGCTCACCCTCGCCGAGCTCGGCGTGCTGCGCGGCGTACGGCTGACCTCCCCGCACCGCGTCGAGGTACGGCTCACGCCCACCTACACCGGCTGCCCCGCCATCAAGGCCATGTCCGACGACATCGAGCGGGTGCTGCACGAGAACGGCATACCCGAGGTCGAGGTCCGTACGGTCCTGAGCCCGCCCTGGACCACGGATGCCATCACCGCCGAGGGCCGCCGCAAGCTCGCCGCATTCGGCATCGCCCCGCCGCGCCCCACCGGACCGGCCGGGGGACCCGTCACCGTCGACCTGACGATCCGCTGCCCGAACTGCGGATCCACCGACACCACCCTGCTCAGCCGCTTCTCCTCCACGGCGTGCAAAGCCCTGCGACGCTGTGAGACCTGCCGCGAACCCTTCGACCACTTCAAGGAGTTGTGATGTTCCGCCCGCTCCGGGTCCGGGAGGTCGAGCGGCTCACGGACGACGCGGTCGCCGTCACGTTCACGGTCCCGTCCGCACTGCGCGAGACCTTCCGGCACACCCCCGGACAGCACATCGCGCTGCGCAGATCGGTCGACGGCCAGGAGATCCGCCGTACGTACTCCATCTGCACCCCGGCCACCGACGATCCCGTACTGCGGGTGGGCATCCGCCTGGTCGAGGACGGCGCCTTCTCCTCGTACGCCCTCAAGGAGCTGACTGCGGGCGACACCGTGGAGGTCATGGCCCCGGCGGGCCGGTTCACCCTCCCCCCGCGCCCCGGCCACTTCGCCGGGATCGTCGGCGGCAGCGGGATCACCCCCGTGCTCTCCATCGTCTCCACCCTGCTCGCCCGGCAGCCCGACGCCCGCTTCTGCCTGATCCGCAGCGACCGCACGGCGGCCTCGACGATGTTCCTGGAGGAGGTGGCCGACCTCAAGGACCGCTATCCGCAGCGCTTCCAGCTGATCCAGACCCTCTCCCGCGAGGAACAGCAGGCCGGTCTGCCGTCCGGACGGCTGGACGAGACACGCCTGCGCTCGCTGCTGCCCGCGCTGCTGACCGTCGATTCGGTCGACGGCTGGTTCCTGTGCGGCCCCCACGGCCTGGTCCAGGGCGCCGAGCGGGCGCTGCGGTCCCTGCAGGTCCCCCGCAGCCGCATCCACGAAGAGATCTTCCACATCGACGACGGCACCACCACCGCGCCCTCGGCCCCCGCCGCCTCCGCTCCCGCACACAGCACCGTGACCGCCACCCTCGACGGACGCTCCGGGAACTGGCCGGTGCACGACGGTGAATCGCTGCTGGAGGCGGTGCTGCGCAACCGTGCGGACGCGCCGTACGCCTGCAAGGGCGGGGTGTGCGGCACCTGCCGGGCGTTCCTGGTGTCCGGCGAGATACGCATGGACCGCAACTTCGCGCTGGAGGCGGAGGAGGTCGACGCCGGGTATGTGCTGGCCTGCCAGTCCCACCCCGTCACGGAAGAGGTCGAGCTGGACTTCGACCGCTGACTCGGCCCACAGGCTCACGCGGCGGCATTTCCTTCCCCGCCATTCCCAATTCCTGCAACCTGTTCTACCTTGACGCTCCGTCAGATCAGTGCGCCGCGTGGGAGGACAGACCAGTGGACTTCACCTTCACCGAGGAGCAGCAAGCCGCCGTCGAAGCGGCCGGGGCCGTCTTCTCGGGGGTTGCTCCCGACAGCGTGCCCAGCCCGGCGCTCACCCCCGGAGCCGTCGCCGACGACTTCGACCGCTCCCTGTGGCACAAGCTCGCCGACGCCGATCTGCTGAGCCTGCTGATCGCCCCCGAACACGGCGGAGCTGGCCTCGACCCGATCGCGCTCTGCCTCGTACTGCGCGAGTCGGCCAAGGTACTGGCACGCGTACCACTGCTGGAGTCCTCCGCGGCCGCGCACACCCTCCAGACGTACGCGACAGACGAACTACGCGCCGAGGTCCTCCCCCGCATCGCCACCGGAGACCTCGTGGTGACGGTGGCCGCCGGCGGCCACACCGGCCACGACCCTGCCGAGCTCGCCGTAACCGCCCGCCAGGACGGCACCGACTGGATACTCGACGGCACCCAGACCGCCATCCCCTGGGCCCAGACCGCCGACCGGATCCTGCTCCCCGCCCACACCGCCGACGGACAGGCCCTGCTCGCCCTCGTCCCGCGCACCCACTCCGGCCTCGCACTCGACGACCAGATCTCCACCAGCGGCGAGCGCTACGCCAAGGCCCGGCTGGATTCCGTACGCATCGGCACCCGGGAAACGATCACCCACCCGGCCGCCTGGGAGACGCTGCGCAACGTCCTGACCACCGGCACCTGCGCGCTCGCCCTCGGCCTGGGCGAACGGGTCCTCGCCATGACCAGCGACTACACCGGCAAACGCGAACAGTTCGGCTTCCCCGTGGCCACCTTCCAGGCCGTCGCCGTCCAGGCCGCCGACCGCTTCATCGACCTGCGCGCCATGGAAGCGACCCTCTGGCAGGCTGCCTGGCGCATCACCACCGGCGCGGCCGGCGCGCTACCGCCCGCGGGCGATGTCGCGGTCGCCAAGATCTGGGCCGCCGACGGCGTACGGCGCGTCGTCCAGACCGCCCAGCATCTGCACGGCGGCTTCGGCGCCGACACCGACTACCCCCTGCACCGCTACCACGCCTGGGCCAAGCAGCTCGAACTCTCCCTGGGGCCGGCCGCCGCCCATGAGGAGGCGCTTGGCGATCTTCTTGCAGCACATTCGCTGAGCTGAGGGAGAGCGGGGCCCCGGGGACTCGAGGGGCTCAGGGGGCGGCCTCGCGGGGTGGTCCGCTCAGGCAGCGCCCGCTCGGCGGACCCGGTCGGCCATCCCCGTCGGACGCGTCGGTCGGACGCACCAGGTCAGACGACCGTCCCGATGCCGCCCTTGCCGTCCGACACGGGGCGTCCGGTGGCCTCCCAGGCCTGCATACCGCCCTCGACATTCACCGCGTCGATGCCCTGCTTGATCAGATACTGCGCCACCTGGGCCGACCGCCCGCCGACCCGGCACAGGACATACACCTTGCCGCTCTCGGGCGCCGCCTCGGTCAACTCTCCGTAACGGGCGACGAATTCGCTCATCGGGATGTGCAGGGCACCCTCGGCGTGCCCGGCCTTCCACTCGTCGTCCTCGCGTACGTCCAGGAGGAAGTCCTCGGACGTCAGAACGTCGACACCGACCGTGGGCACAGAACCAAATTGCATACTCCCGACGCTACCCGACCAGCTGCGCGAGATACGCCTCGCGTTCCGCGACGTCGGCGAGCAGCTTCTCGGCGATCTCGTCCAGCAGCGCGTCCGGGTCCTGCGGCGCCATCTTGATCATCGCCCCGATCGCGCTCTCCTCCAGCTCCGCGGCGACGGCGGACAGCAGCTCCTTGCGCTCGGCCAGCCACTCCAGCCGCGCGTAAAGCTCCTCGCTCTCGCTCAGCCGCGCCACTGCGGGCGCCGGACCGGCCTCCCACTCCTGCGCCAGCTCCCGCAGCGCCGCCTCGTCACCCCGCCCGTACGCCGCATTGACCCGCGCAATGAACGCGTCCCGCCGGGTCCGCTCCGCGTCGTCCCGCGCCAGGTCCGGGTGGGCCTTGCGCACGAGGTCGCGGTAGACCTTGCGGGTCTCCTCGCTGGGCCGCACCTTCTGCGGCGGCTGCACCGACTGCTCGGTGAGCATCGCCTGCGCCTCGGGGAACAGCCCCTCCGAACCCACCCAGCCGTGGAACAGCTCCTCCACGTTGGGCATCGGCAGCACGGATGCCCGCGCTTCCTTGGCCTTACGGATGTCCTCGGGGTCGCCCGTACGCGCCGCCACGGCCTCGGCGATCTGCGCATCCAGCTCGTCCAGCCGTGCATACATGGGGCCGAGCCGCTGGTGATGCAGCCGGGAGAAGTTCTCCACCTCCACCCGGAACGTCTCCACCGCGATCTCAAACTCGATCAACGCCTGCTCAGCCGCCAGCACGGCCTTCGCCAGGCGCCGAGTGGCCTCGTCCTGGGCGGCGTGGTCGCCCTGATCACCGCGTGGGGCGTCGGGCGCCTGCGGGTCCGGTCGGTGCTGGCCGTCCTGCGCGTTCTCCGCGTGCGAGTTCGTCACCCGGTCAGCGTACGGCCCATGCGAGCGCGGGGCCGCCGCAGGCGAGTGGGGGCGGGGGTGAGGCGGGACGGGGTGAGGCGGGACGGGGTGAGACGGGGCGAAGGGAGTGGCGGGGCGGGGGTGTGGCGGGGCGGGGCGGGGCGGGGCGGGGTCGGCAACGGCCTTCCTGGCGCCTCGCCCCAGGGGTCCCCCTCCCCCCTCCCGCCCCACCCCCTCAGTCCCCACACCTCCACGCCCGCGTCTCCCCAAAGGCAGCCCTGGCCCCGCGCACCCGGGTCGCGTCCGGCCCCGGTGCCCGCGGCCGCCCAGCCCCGGCAGCCCACCGCAGGCCGACGTCAAGCCCGCAGCAAAACACCCCCAGAGCAGGTCTGTCCTGGTCAGACCCCCATTTCCGCCGCTATTCGACCGCTCTTGACCGCCGCCACCAGCTCCGCGTGATCCTCTTCCGTACGGTCCGCATACGCCACCGCGAACCCCACCATCGCCTCGTCCAGCTCCTCCCCCTTGCCGCAATACCCGGCCACCAGCCGCGGGTCCGCACTGTGCGCATGCGCCCTCGCCAGGAGCGCACCGGTCATCCGTGCGTAGTCGTCCATCTGCTCTCCTGTCAGCTGCGCCGGGTCCACGCTCCCCTTGCGGTTCCTGAACTGCCGGACCTGGAACGGCAGCCCTTCGTGCGCTCCGCTCCCTGCCAGGTCCTGCACCGTTGTCCAGCCCAGCAACATGTCGCTCACGACCTGCATCCGCCGCTGCCCGCGCACCACCCGACGCCCCTCGTGCGCCACCGCAGGCACAGTGAACCCGGCCTTCTCGACGAACGGCGTCAGCACCGAACTCCGCGCCTCCTTCACCTGGAGCACCAGCGGCTCGCCCCGGTGATCAAGCAGCAGCACCACGTATGAGCGCAGCCCCACGCTGCCCGTCCCGACCACTCGGAAGGCCACATCGTGCACGGCGTACCTGGCCAGCAGGGGCAGCCGGTCCTCGGGAAGCGTCTCCAGATAGCCGGCGAGCGAGGACGCCACCGCCGCCGCTTCCGCATCCGGTATTCGCCGCAGTACCGGCGGCGCGTCCACAAACCGCCGGCCACCATCCGGCCCCCGCTCCGTGGCCTTGGCCGCGAAGCGCGCGCTGGTGTTCTTACGCGCCTTGGCGGCAACCCGCTCCAGCGTCCCCAGCAGATCCCGGGCGTCGGTGTGCGAGACCAGTTCCTCATCCGCGATCGCGTTCCATGCCTCGGTCACCGGCAGCTTCGCCAGCACTCGCATCGTGCGCCGATACGCGCCCGCCGCGTCCTGCGCCGCCTTCCGGCAGTCGTCCTCGCCGACGCCCGCCTCCCGGCCCGCCAGCACCAGTGACGTCACGAGCCGCTTGACGTCCCACTCCCACGGCCCGTGCAAGGTCTCGTCGAAGTCGTTGAGATCGATGACCAGGCCGCCGCGGGCGTCCGCATAGAGGCCGAAGTTGGCGGCGTGGGCGTCGCCGCATATCTGCGCGCCTATGCCGGTGACGGGAGTCGCCGTGAGGTCGTACGCCATCAGGCCCGCGGAGCCTCGGAGAAAGGCGAAGGGACTGGCAGCCATCCGCCCGACCCGTATCGGCGTCAGCTCCGGCAACCGCCCGGCATTGGACTCCTCGACCGCCGCTACCGCATCCGGCCGCCCGGCCGCGATCGACAGCGCGGCCTGCGCGGAACGAGGCAGCCGCTCGCGCAACGCCCGGCCCGCGGCCTTGCGTGACACCCCCTGCGCATCTGCCTTCGCAAACCCCGGTACGTACGGCACACGCGACATCGCGCGCCACCTCCCCCTCCACGACCTGTTTCTGTCCGGCCCGACCGGCCGGTTCTTTCTCGTTCGCCCATGACGGTACCGACACCGCCCACGGTCCGGCAGGCCCTGTGGATAACTCTCCGTGGCGGCCCGGCGGATGAGGATCAGAGGAGGCGGGGAGGGAACGGAGAAAGGCGGGGAACGAGGTCGGGGACGGTTCGTAGCTTCGTCGTCCCACAAGTACCGCAAGGCAGTTGTGGAGAAAACGCCGACGCAGCATGGGCAAGAGGTGTCAAGAAGGGGCTCGGCAAGCCACCTGACGCAACGCCAGGCAGCCGCCCCACCCCCACCCCCATCACACCCCACCCCACCTACACCCCCACAGCCTCCTCCATCTCCTCCTCCGCTCGCCCCGGCACCGACACCGACACCGACACCGACACCGACACCGTGGCCGCCACCGCAGCCGCCGCCACCGCCGCGGCATTGGCGGCCACCGTCGCCGCGGCCGTGCGCCGCTTCCTCTCGGCCAGGGCTGCCACGCCGACCATCACCGCGCCGACGACCAGCCATACGGCGAGCGTCCAGACATGCCCCGTCAGGCCGTAGCCGTCGAAGTAGAGATGGCTACGGGTGCCCTCGACGAAGCCTGCGCCGTTCCAGAACGAGTGGAGCGCGGCGAAGAAGCCGTTCTGCATCTCGGGGCGGAAGATCCCGCCGGAGGACGTGAAGTTGAGCATCACGAACAGCGCCATCACTCCGAGCGTGGTCCAGCGCTTGAGGAAGGTGTGCAGCCCGGTGCCGATCAGCAGGATGCCCGCCGAGTACAGCCAGGCCATGCCCCATACCCCCCACAGCCCGTGGTCGACAAGGTGGAAGACCGGGCCGGCGAACGCCGCGCCGATGAGGCTGACAACGAAGGACGTACCGAGCGCCAGTGCCGCCCGCTGCCGCAGCGGCAGCACGGCTCCGGCGCCGCCGATCACCGCGACCGAGGCGTACGAGCCGATGCTGATCGCGACCAGCAGGAAGAAGATGCCCTGCCCCGTCGGGTCGTCCTCGGCGGTCGGCGCCACGTCCGTGACCTCGAGCGGGGCGCCCTGCTGCGCCGCGAGCGGGGTGAAGATCTTCTGCACCACGGAGGCGCTGGTGTCGGACCCTGCGGTCGCCACGATCAGCTCAGGAGCGGACGGCCGAGCGGCGCCGGCCGTACCACCGGCGGCGCTCTCCTTCGGCTTCATCACATACGCGCCGAAGATGTCCTGGTGCTTGAGCAGGCCGACCGCTGCGGACCGGTCGCCGACCGTCCGTACGTCCAGGTCACCGCCCGCCTTGTCGTTGATCGACTGAGCAAGCAGCTGCGCGCTCCGGCCCGATCCGACGACCGCGACGGGCAGGTGATGCGGCGCGGGATGCGCAAACGCGCCCAGATACGCCAGGCCCATGCCGATGCACATCAGCAGCGGGGTGATCAGGTGCGTGAGGACGTGACGCAGCCCTGCGGAGTGGGCGGAGCGGTGCGTGCCCTGGTGCTCCGTACGGAGATCGGTTCGGTCGGGACCGCGGGTGTCGCTCCGGCGGTGGTCGGGACGGGGGACCGGACTCATGGTGCAGGCCTTCTCAACTAGTCGAATCGGGCGGGGCAGTTGCCTTGGGCAGGTGGCCGGCGCGGCGCGGCGCGGCGCCGAGCATCGCGGCGCAACAGGACGCAACGCAGCAAGCTCCGCACACCACGCCCCCAGAGCCATTACTGGTCGGCATACACAACTCACCGCGGGCGCTCACGGCACACGCTCACAGCGTCGGCCATTGCAGAGTTGAGTTGGCAATTACAACCATCGACTCACGTTGTACTATACAACTACCTCCAGGAAAGGCAACCCCGTGCCCCACCGCGACACCTCCGTCGAGACCATCCAGCAGGAGATGACTGCGTTCGCCAGGCGGGCCCGCGCGACCGCCGCGCGGATGCACCCCGAGCTGTCGCTGGTCTCCTACACGCTGCTCGCGCACCTCGATGACCAGAACGGATGCCGCGCCACGGACCTGGCAGCGCACTACTTCCTGGACAAGTCCACGGTCAGCCGGCAGATCGCCGCCCTGGAGCGGCTCGGCTTCGTCGAGCGCCGCGTCGATCCGGACGACCAGCGCGTACAGGTGCTGCACCCCACCAAGAAGGGCGCCGAGGTGCTCGCCGATGTCACCGCGAGCCGGCGCCAGGCCTTCCATGAGCGACTGGCGGACTGGGACGAGGCCGACCTCGACCGCTTCGCGACGTATCTACGGCGCTACAACGCCGCCCAGGAACACCTCGGCTGAAACGGACCCGGCCTGCAGGAGAGAAGCGGGAGAACTCCGGCAGAGCCAGGAAATCCCCCGCAGAGGCGGGGGAGCCCCGGCAACCGGAAGACCCCGCCCCCTACTCCCTGCCCCCTACTTCCGGAACCGCTCCGGACACTGCCCGCCATCGGTGAGATACGTCTCGGCCCACCGCGACAGCTCCTTGAGTGCGGGCTCCATCGCCAGGCCGGCCTCCGTCAGCCGGTAGGCGACGCGCAGCGGAGGGCCCGCATCCACTTCACGTACGACCAGGCCGGTCGCCGCCAGCTCCATGAGGCGGTCGGACAGCATGCGCTCGCTGATCCCGGGGATGGCCCGCCGCAGATCGGCGAAGTGCACCGGGCCCGGCATCAAGGTGGCGACGATCAAGCCCGTCCAGCGCTTGCCGAACAGCTCGAAGACGCGCGTCATGCCGACGTCGACCTGTCTGCACATCGCCTCACCGTGGTCCGCCATGGACCCAGAGTACCGCGCTCCCGTTGGCTACTGCAGAAAAGTAAGCTCCTGTGCTATTAATAGCGACGTACGGAATTCAACAAGTGTGCCGAGCATCGTCCGGCCGCAACCCGAAGGACCGATCACCATGGCCACCCTTCTGCACATCGACTCCTCCGTCTTCCCCGAGGGCGGCTCCGCTTCCCGTGCGGTGACCTCGGCCTTCCGCAAGGCCTGGGAGGAGCAGCACCCCGACGGCACCGTCATCTACCGCGACCTGGGCGCCGACCCGCTGCCGCACCTGGACGCCGTCGCCGCCTCCGCCGGCTTCGCCGACCCCGCCACCCACTCCCCCGAGCAGCAGGCCGCCTTTGCGCTGCGCGTCGAGCTCGCCGAGGAGCTGGAGCAGGCCGACGCGGTCCTGATAGCCGCGCCGATGTACAACTTCACGATCCCCTCCACCCTGAAGGCGTGGCTGGACCAGGTGATCATCATGGGCCGTACGGCGGGCGCCGAGCCGTCCGCCAAGGGCACCCCGGTCACCGTCGTCGCCAGCCGCGGCGGCTCGTACGCGCCCGGCACCCCCCGCGAGGGCATGGAGTACGTGCAGAACTACCTCGAGGCCGTCCTCGGCGGCGGGCTCGGCCTGGAGGTGGACTTCATCGTCCCCGAGCTGACCATGGCGCCGGCGAACGCGGCGATGGCCGACCTGATCCCGAAGTACGAAGCCTCCCGCGACAAGGCCCTCGAGGACGCGGCGACCAAGGCGAAGGCCCTCGTCGAGCGCTTCGCCGCCTGACGCGGCAGCCGGCAACCGGGGTCCGCGACAGGTACGCGTACCCCCGGAGTGGGGAGCGGCGCCATCACGCCGCTCCCCGTTCCGGCGCCCCGCCCATCCCCACCGTCACCAGCGGCCCCACCGCGAGCACCGCCCGTAAAACCGCCCGCAGCCGCAAAAACAATCAAGCACTCAATGCAGCCAATACGGCTAATGCGGCCAATGCAATGAATGCGAGAGATACAGTGAATGTCCGAATGTGATGCAGTCCTCAGCCTTTCGCGGCCGGACCCACCGTCCGGGAAGAGCACGCCACGGAAGAGCACCCCGCCCAGTGCCCTACGCCACAAGGTGACAAACACAACAAGAAACCCCCGGTCTCCGGATTTCTCCGGAGACCGGGGGTCTCATCTGTGCGCGAGGGGGGAGTTGAACCCCCACGCCCTTTCGGGCACTGGAACCTGAATCCAGCGCGTCTGCCTATTCCGCCACCCGCGCATGGGTGTTGCCGATTGGTTCTCTCACGTGATCCGGGCTGTTCTGTCCGGGTCTTGTGCGAGCGCCTGCCGACATCCAGAAGATTAGCACGGTGTCGAGGGTGCCTTCACACGCCTTTCCCCCGGTCCCCGCGCCGCGGCCGCCGCCGGACCGTCGGCCCGCGCTCACCGGGGCATTCGCCGAGTGCGGTGCCAAGGGTTCACACTCGCGGTGTCCGCCGGCGGTGGTCGTACCGTTCGCCGGGCATCCCCGGGGCGTAACCGGAAGGGCTCACACCCCGCCCGGTCGGGCAGCCTGGCGGTTGCGGGACACTGTGTTGGGGGCACATCTACGATCGCAGTACTTGAACAGTGGGCAAGGAGACAGGCAAGGTCCGGGCAACCCTGTGAGGGGCGACACTCGTCTCCCAGGCGGGAAAGGGGAACCAGCCGATTTCCCCACGCGTGGATACGATCAGTAAGCAGTATCAGGACGACCCGATCAGGACGACCCCGACGAAGGCTGAGGAAGGAGGTGCCCCGTGGGAGTACTGAAGCGTTTCGAGCAGCGTCTCGAAGGTCTCGTCAACGGCACCTTCGCCAAGGTGTTCAAGTCCGAGGTGCAGCCCGTCGAGATCGCCGGCGCGCTGCAGCGCGAGTGCGACAACAACGCCACCATCTGGAACCGCGACCGCACGGTCGTCCCCAATGACTTCATCGTGGAGCTGAGCACGCCGGACTACGAGCGGCTGAGCCCGTACAGCGGCCAGCTCGGCGACGAGCTGTCGGGCATGGTCCGCGACTATGCCAAGCAGCAGCGGTACACCTTCATGGGCCCGATCAAGGTCCATCTGGAGAAGGCCGACGATCTCGACACCGGCCTGTACCGCGTCCGCAGCCGTACGCTCGCCTCCAGCACGTCCCAGGAGCCGGCCGGCCAGCGCGCCCCCGCGATGCCCCGCGGCGGCCAGCCCGGCGGCGGCCATGTGGCCGCGCCTCCCATGCCCCCGTCCCCGCCCCCCGGCGGCGCGCAGCCCGTACCCCGTACGGCACCGCCCGCTGCGGGACCGCAGCCCTATGCGCAGACCCGGCGCTGGATCGAGATCAACGGCACCCGCCACCAGATCTCGCGCCCGACGCTTGTGCTGGGCCGCAGCACCGACGCCGACGTACGGATCGACGACCCGGGTGTCTCCCGGCGTCACTGTGAGATCCGGGTCGGAACGCCCCCCACGATCCAGGATCTGGGTTCCACGAACGGCATCGTGGTAGACGGGCAGCACACCACTCGCGCTAATCTCCGCGACGGCTCACGAATTGTCGTGGGCAGTACCACCATCGTTTACCGGCAAGCCGAAGGGTGAAGCGGGGGCAATGTCAGAGCTGACCCTCACGGTCATGCGGTTGGGTTTCCTCGCCGTACTGTGGCTGTTCGTCATCGTGGCCGTTCAGGTCATCCGCAGCGATCTGTTCGGCACGCGCGTCACACAGCGCGGTGCCGCCCGGCGCGGCGGACAGGAACCGCGTGCGCAGCGCCAGGCTGCGGCGCCGCAGCAGCAACCGCGCCGCCAGGAGGGCGGCCGCGGCAACAACCGCCAGCGCCGCGGAGCACCCACCAAGCTGGTGGTCTCCGAGGGCTCGCTGACCGGCACCACCGTCGCCCTCCAGGGCCAGACGATCTCGCTGGGCCGTGCGCACGACTCCACCATCGTGCTGGACGACGACTACGCGTCCAGCAGGCATGCCAGGATCTACCCGGACCGTGACGGCCAGTGGATCGTCGAGGACCTCGGTTCCACCAACGGCACGTACCTGGACCGGACCCGACTGACGACCCCGACACCGATTCCGCTGGGAGCCCCGATCCGCATCGGCAAGACCGTCATCGAGCTGCGGAAGTAGTACGACAATGAGCGAGCGGAGCGAGCGAGCCGCGGCGGTCCACTCGACGGACCCGGGTGTGCTCCCGACCGGAGGGTGGGCAGTGTGGCTCGAGGAGACCGGCTGTACCCCGAACCGACGGGTGAGGTGCGCATGAGTCTGTCACTGCGCTTCGCCGCCGGATCGCACAAGGGCATGATCCGCGAGGGCAACGAGGACTCCGGTTACGCCGGGCCGCGCCTCCTTGCCATCGCCGACGGCATGGGCGGCCAGGCCGCCGGTGAGGTCGCCTCCTCCGAGGTGATCTCCACACTCGTCCAGCTCGACGACGATGTTCCGGGCTCGGACATCCTCACGTCGCTCGGCACGGCCGTGCAGCGGGCCAATGACCAGCTGCGGGTGATGGTCGAGGAAGATGCACAGCTGGAGGGCATGGGCACGACGCTCACCGCCCTGCTGTGGACCGGGCAGCGGCTCGGCCTCGTCCACGTCGGTGACTCGCGCGCGTATCTGCTGCGGGACGGCGTGCTGACGCAGATCACCCAGGACCACACCTGGGTGCAGCGGCTGGTCGACGAGGGCCGGATCACCGAGGAAGAGGCCACCACGCATCCGCAGCGGTCGCTGCTGATGCGGGCGCTCGGGAGCGGCGATCATGTCGAGCCGGACCTGTCGATCCGTGAGGTGCGGGCCGGGGACCGGTATCTGATCTGCTCGGACGGGCTGTCCGGGGTCGTCAGCCACCAGACGCTGGAAGAGACTCTCGCCAGTTACCACGGGCCGCACGAGACGGTGCAGGAGCTGATCCAGCTCGCGCTGCGTGGCGGCGGGCCCGACAACATCACCTGCATCGTGGCCGACGTCCTGGATGTGGACGGCGCGGACACGATGACCGGGCAGCTCAACGACACCCCGGTGATCGTCGGTGCCGTCGCCGAGAACCAGCACCAGCTCAGCGACCCGAGCACGATGCAGACGCCGGCCGCCCGCGCCGCCGAGCTCGGTCGGCGCGAGACCCCCCCGCCGCCTCCTGGAGGTGCCTTCGGCCCGCCCGGCAGCGGAGGTCCCGACGTCGGGGGCCCGCCGCAGGGCTCCTTCGGCGCGTTCACGGACGAGGACTTCCTCAAGCCGCAGCGGCGCGGGAAGTGGATCAAGCGGTCGCTGATCATCGCCCTTGCGCTGGCCGTGGTCGGCGGCGGGCTCTACGGCGGCTACCGCTGGACGCAGACCCAGTACTTCGTCGGGGCCAAGGACAATCACGTCGCGCTCTACCGGGGCATCAGCCAGGACCTGGCGTGGATCTCGCTGAACGACGTGGACGAGGACCACCCCGAGATCGAACTCAAGTACCTACCCGTGTACCAGCGGAACCAGGTCAAGGAGACGATCGCGGTCGACAGCCGCACCCAGGCGAGCGAGAAGGTCACCGAGCTCGGCAAGCAGGCCAATGCCTGTGTCGCCAAGGAGCAGCGGGAGGCCGCCGCCGAAGAGGCGGCCCGTAACAAGGGCCGCGGCGAGGCCGGTGAGACATCGGGCGGCAAGACCGGCTCGGCCGGCAAGCCGGGCAGCACGACCAAGCCCGGCACGGCCGACAAGGCCGGGAAGCCCGACAGCGACCGGCCCGGCACGCTCGCCGCGTCCGCGACTCCCACACCCACCACCAGCCAGGCCCCCTCCGAGGAGCAGCAGAAGCTGGAAAAAAATTGCAGCACCCAGCAGTGAGGGCGTAGGGGGCCGTACATCTGATGAGTACCACCAACACCACCACCATCGGCACCATCGGGGCCCCGAGCCGCCGCAACACCGAGCTGGCGATGCTCGTCTTCGCGGTGCTGATTCCGGTGTTCGCCTACATCAACGTCGGTCTGGCGAAGGAGGGTTCGGTCCCCGCCGGCGTCCTCGGCTACGCGCTGGGGCTGGGTCTGCTGGCGGGCGTCGCGCATCTGGTCGTCCGTAAGTGGGCGCCGTACGCCGACCCGCTGATGCTGCCCATCGCCACCCTGCTCAACGGCCTGGGTCTGGTCTTCATCTGGCGTCTCGACCAGGAACCGACGATCACCACCAAGCAGCTCGGCGGAGCGATGGCTCCGGGCCAGATGATGTGGTCCACGCTCGGTGTCGGGCTCTTCCTGGCCGTGCTGGTCTTCCTCAAGGACCACCGTGTCCTGCAGCGCTACACCTATATCTCCATGGTCGTCGCGCTGGCACTGCTGATCGCTCCGGTGTTTTTCCCGGCACGGTTCGGTGCGCGCATCTGGATCACCATCCCGGGTCTCGGCTCGCTGCAGCCCGGTGAGTTCGCGAAGATCATCATCGCGATCTTCTTCGCCGGCTATCTGATGGTGAAGCGGGACGCGCTGGCGCTGGCCAGCCGACGCTTCATGGGGCTCTACCTCCCGCGCGGCCGCGACCTCGGCCCGATCCTCGTCATCTGGGCGCTGAGCCTGATGATCCTGGTCTTCGAGACCGACCTGGGTACCTCGCTGCTGTTCTTCGGCCTGTTCGTCGTGATGCTGTACGTCGCGACCGAGCGGACCAGCTGGATCGTGTTCGGCCTGCTGCTCAGCGCGGGCGGCGCGGTGGCGGTGGCGACGTTCGAGTCGCACGTCCAGTTGCGTGTCCACAACTGGCTCAACCCGCTGGCGCTGGACCACGGCGGTGTCACCGAGACCGCCCAGGCCATGTACTCCTTCGGCTCCGGCGGCATCATGGGTTCCGGCCTCGGCCAGGGCTACTCCCGCCTCATCCTCGGTATCGCGCCGAAGAGTGACTACATTCTCGCCACCGTCGGCGAGGAGATCGGTCTCGCCGGTCTGATGGCCATCCTGATGCTCTACGGCCTGCTGATCGAGCGCGGTATCCGTACGGCGCTGGCCGCCCGTGACCCGTTCGGCAAGCTGCTGGCGATCGGCCTGTCGGGCGCCTTCGCGCTGCAGGTCTTCGTCGTCGGCGGCGGTGTGACGGGCCTGATCCCGCTGACCGGTATGACGATGCCGTTCCTGGCCCAGGGCGGCTCGTCCGTGATCGCCAACTGGGCACTGGTCGCGATCCTGCTGCGGATCAGCGACACCGCGCGACGGCCGGCCCCCGCCCCTGCCCCGTCCCCCGACGCCGAGATGACCCAGGTGGTCCGCCCGTGAACAAGCCCCTGCGCCGGGTCGCGATCTTCTGCGGCCTGCTCGTCCTCGCGCTGCTGATCCGCGTCAACTGGGTGCAGTTCGTCCAGGCCGACGAGCTCAAGAACGACCCGCACAACCGCCGGGTCGCCATCGAGCGCTACAGCATGCCGCGCGGCAACATCATCGTGGACGGCAAGGCCATCACCGGCTCGACGACCACCGACAGCGGCGACTTCAAGTACAAGCGGACGTACAAGAACGGCACGATGTGGGCGCCGGTCACCGGCTATGCCTCACAGGCCTTCGACGCCAACCAGCTGGAGAAGCTGAACGACGGCATCCTGTCCGGCACCGACGACAAGCTCTTCTTCAGCCGCACGGTCGACATGTTCACCGGCGGCCAGCAGAAGGGCGGCAACGTGGTGACCACGCTGGACGCCAAGGCCCAGAAGGCCGCCTTCAAGGGGCTGGGCGACAAGAAGGGCGCGGTCGCCGCGATCAACCCGGAGACCGGCGCGATCCTGGCGCTGGCCAGCACCCCGTCGTACGACCCGTCGACGTTCGCGGGCAACACCGACAAGGACGCCGAGGCGTACAACGCGCTGCAGAAGAAGAACAACCCGGACGAGCCGATGCTCAACCGGGCGCTGCGCCAGACGTACCCGCCCGGCTCCACCTTCAAGGTCGTCACGGCCGCGGCGGCGCTGGAGAACGGTCGCTACGACGACGTCGACGCCAAGACGGACTCGCCGCTGCCGTACACGCTCCCCGACACCTCGGGCATCAAGCTGGAGAACGAAGGCCCCATCCCCTGCAAGGACGCCAGCCTGCGTGTGGCGCTGCAGTATTCCTGCAACACGGTCTTCGGCAAGATCAGCGCCGATCTCGGCAACAAGAAGATGAAGGCCGAGGCGGAGAAGTTCGGCTTCAACAACGCGGAGATCGACATCCCGGTCCGGGCCGCGGAGAGCATCTTCCCCACGGACAACCGGCCGCAGAACGCGATGGCCGGCATCGGCCAGGCGTCCAACCGCGCCACCCCGCTGCAGATGGCCATGGTCGCCTCGGCGGTCGCCAACGACGGCAAGCTGATGAAGCCGTACATGGTCGAGCAGCTGGAGGCCCAGAACCTCAATGTGATCCAGCAGCACACGCCGCAGGTGATGAACGAGCCGCTCTCGCCGGAGAACGCGCAGAAGATGCAGAGCATCATGCAGACCGTCGTCACGGAAGGCACGGGAAAAAGGGCTCAGATCGGTGGCGGCGTCACTGTCGGCGGTAAGACCGGTACCGCGCAGCACGGCGAGGACAACAAGGACAACCCGTACGCCTGGTTCATCTCGTACGCGAAGACCGCCAAGGGCAGCCCCGTCGCGGTCGCCGTGGTCATTGAGGGTTCCGACACACTCCGCGATGACATCGCCGGTGGCGCGCTCGCAGCTCCCATCGCCAAGGACGTCATGGAGGCGGTACTCGAGAGCAACAAGTGACGCGGGTCGTGCCAATACCGGTCGGATATCAGGTTGCGGCAGCGGCCCGGTCCGGTGCAGCGCGCCGGGTACGGTATGCCCGGACAGCACACCGCCGGACCACACACGGGTGCGGTCGGGACTGACGGAGAGGGCTGGAGAAGCTTATGGAAGAGCCGCGTCGCCTCGGCGGCCGGTACGAGCTGGGGTCGGTGCTCGGCCGCGGTGGCATGGCGGAGGTCTACCTCGCCCATGACACCCGCCTGGGCCGCACCGTCGCTGTGAAGACGCTGCGGGTGGACCTTGCCCGTGATCCGTCCTTCCAGGCCCGGTTCCGCCGTGAGGCCCAGTCGGCCGCCTCGCTGAACCATCCGTCGATCGTCGCGGTGTACGACACCGGCGAGGACTATGTCGACGGGGTCTCGATCCCGTACATCGTCATGGAGTACGTCGACGGCTCCACGCTGCGTGAGCTGCTGCACTCCGGCCGGAAGCTGCTGCCCGAGCGCTCGCTGGAGATGACCACCGGCGTCCTGCAGGCTCTGGAGTACTCGCACCGCGCCGGCATCGTGCACCGTGACATCAAGCCGGCCAACGTCATGCTGACCCGCACCGGCCAGGTCAAGGTCATGGACTTCGGCATCGCCCGCGCGATGGGCGATGCCGGTATGACCATGACGCAGACCGCGGCGGTCATCGGCACCGCGCAGTACCTCTCGCCCGAGCAGGCGAAGGGCGAGCAGGTCGATGCCCGCTCCGACCTGTACTCCACGGGCTGTCTGCTCTACGAGCTGCTCACCGTGCGGCCCCCGTTCATCGGTGATTCGCCGGTCGCGGTGGCGTATCAGCATGTGCGGGAAGAGCCGCAGAAGCCGAGCAACTTCGATCCCGAGATCACGCCGGAGATGGACGCAATCGTCCTGAAGGCGCTGGTCAAGGACCCGGACTACCGCTATCAGTCGGCCGACGAGATGCGCGCCGACATCGAGGCGGCGCTGGATGGGCAGCCGGTCGCCGCGACCTCCGCGATGGCCGCGGGCGGCTTCGACCAGGACCAGCCGACCACGATGCTGCGTCCGCAGGACGGCGGCCCGAAGACCTCCATGCTCCCGCCGATGAACCCTGACGCCGGCGGCTACGACGAGCGCGCCGACCGGCGGCGCGGCGGTGGCCAGAAGAAGAGCCACACCTCGACAATTCTGCTGGTGATCGCGGCGGTCCTCGTCCTGGTCGGTGCGATCTTCATCGGCCGGGCGATGTTCAGCGGCAACGACACCAACGGCAAGCAAGAGCTGATCGACCTCACCCAGAAGTCCCTGAGCGAAGCCAAGGTCTACGGGAAGAACGGCAACTTCAAGGTCGCCCTCGGCGGCCGCAAGCCCTGCACCAACACCGAAAAGGGCAAGATCACCTCGCAGGAACCGGCGGCCGGCACGAAGATCGGGAAGGGCGAGACGGTCACGGTCACGTTGTGCACGGGGCCGGTCAAGGTGAGGATCCCCGACGTCAGCGGTTTCACGTACGCGAACGCGGCCAAGGACCTCGAGGAGAAGGGCTTCACCAACGTCAGCAAGAAGACGGAGACGTCCGAGCGTAAGCCGGGCACCGTCATCCGCCAGGACCCCGACGCCCAGACCAAGGTGGCCAAGGACACCCACATCACGCTGACGGTTGCGCAGGAGAGCCCGAAGCAGGATGTCCCGGACGTCAAGGGCCAGGACTTCGCGGCGGCCGAGAAGCAGCTGAAGGACAACGGCTTCCAGGTCGTCAGGACCGACCAGGAAGTCACCGACCCGAACCAGGTCGGCAAGGTGATCGAGCAGAGCCCGGAGGGCAATACCAAGGCCAAGCCGGGCTCGACCATCACCCTCACGGTCGGCAAGGCCGGGGCGCAGACGCCGGTTCCCAAGGTCGTCGGCTTGAGCCTGAAGGACGCGAGGCAGGCGCTGCAGCAGGCCGGATTCACGAACATCCAGATCGCCGGCGGCGGTCCGCAGGACGACAAGGCCCTCGTGGCCACGCAGGACCCGGCGGAGAACACGCCGTCCGACCCCGCCGCCACGACCGTCACGCTGACCACCCAGGACGCCGGCGGCAACGATAGCGGGGGCAACAACGGCAACGATGGCGGTGGCTGGCTCGGCGGTCACTTCTGATAGCAGCCCCGCACTGGTACGACGAAGCCCCGGCAGCCCTTGGAGGGCCGCCGGGGCTTCGTCGTGGGCGAGGGCTAGCGGAGTTCCTTGGGGGGTGTGCGGTCCGCGTCGACCTTTTCCGTGCGCTGCAGTTCGCCCCAGACGACGTAGCGGTAGTTCGAGGTGTAGACCGGGGTGCAGGTCGTGAGGGTGATGTAGCGGCCGGCCTTGTGCTTGCCGGACTCCTTGGGGATGTCGTCGAGGACGTCCACGTTGTACTTCGAGGTCTGGCCGAGCACGGCGTAGACCTTGTAGACGTACCAGGTGTCCCGGGTCTCGAAGACGATCGCGTCGCCGTCCTTGAGCTTGTCGATGTTGTGGAACTTCGCGCCATGGCCGTCGCGGTGCGCGGCAAGGGTGAAGTTGCCCTTCTTGTCCTTCGGCAGCTCCGACTTGACCGGCTTGGTGTAGTAGCCGGCCACCCCCTCATTGAGGATTTCGGCGTCGGTGCCCTTCTTGACCAGTATCTCGGCGTCGTCCATCGCCGGGACGTGCAGGAAGCCGATGCCGTCCTTGGTGTCCAGCGCGCCCGGGCCCTTGGGGCCGCTGGGGCCGGCATGGGACCAGTGCTCGCGTACCGCGTCGCCCTGCTTGTGTGCCTCACGGTCTGCGAGGACGTTGGTCCACCACAACGAGTAGACGACGAACAGGCCCAGGATCAGTCCGGCCGTGATCAGCAGCTCACCGATGACGCTGACGACGGAGGCGACGATCCGCCATCCGCGGCGCGGCTTCGGTGACGGCTCCGAGGGGTCGGTGTCCTCGTCGTGTCCGGTCGCAGTCACCGCGTCATACCCCTCTTACATTCGTTCAGCCTGTGAGCGCTGCCGGTTTGCCCTTGCTCCGCGGGCGCTCGTCGACCATCTTGCCCCAGACGATCATCCGAAAGGTACTGGTGAATTCCGGGGTGCAGGTCGTCAGCGTGATGTAGCGTCCGGGGCCGGTGAATCCCGAGCCGGGCGGTACGGGTCCGATCACGCCGGTGTTGCCCGGAGACGTCTGCGGGAGGATGCTCTGCATCTCGTACGTGTAGTACGCGCTCCGGGTCTCGACAATGATCTTGTCGCCCTTGGCGAGCTTGTTGACGTAGCGGAACGGCTCGCCGTGGGTGTTGCGATGGCCGGCCACCGCGAAGTTGCCCTTCTTGTCCCAGGGCATCGCGGTCTTGATCCCGCTGCTCTTGTCGTAGTGGCCGACCATGCCGTGGTCGAGCACATTGTGCTTGTCAATGCCCTCGGCTATCGGCGCCTTCACATCCAGCTTCGGGATGTACATGATGCCGAAGCGCTCGCCGACCGCGAGGTTCTTCTTTTCTCCGCCACCCTTTTCCCACTGGTGCTCGAGGGTGCTGGCGGCGCCGCCCGCTTCCTCGCCGGCCATCACATTCGTCCACCACAGCTGGTAGGTGACGAAGAGCAGCATCAGCACGCCGAGGCTGATGAACACCTCGCCCACGGCGCGGCTGACGATCAGGCTGAGGCTGTCCTTGGCGGCTCGTGCGGCGCGCCGGGCCTCCAGGCGGGAGGTGGGGGCGGGCGGCGGTTCGGCGGCCGCTTTGGTGGCCGCTGCGGCCGCGGCGGCTGCGGTGGCCCCGCCTCCGTGCCGGCCGCGTCTGCCACCCCGCTTGGCGGCCTCCTGTGCGGCCTTGCGCCGGGCCGCCCGGCCGCCCGGCGCGGGTGCCGCGGATGTTTCACGTGAAACGGCGTCGTCGGCATCGGTTTCACGTGAAACATCGGCATGGTCGTCGGTTTCACGTGAAACATCGGCCCCGTCGCGGCCCGTGCTCGGCTCCTCGGCCTGGCGCAGCGCCATCGTCTCGTCGTCCTGCTGCGATCCGGCGGCGGACGGCGGGGGCGAGACGGGGGCCGGAGCGGCGGGGGCGGGGGGCTCCGGTGCGGCATACGGCGCGGGGGTCGAATCGGCGGCCGTAAAGGTCTCGTACCCGGGGCCGTAGTCGCGCCCCTGGTCGTACGCGCCGGGTTCCGGCCCGAATATGCCCGGCCGGCGCGCTGTGGGTCCGTAGGAGTGCGGCTCGGGTGCAGGCGGCGGATCCAGCGGGCCAGGCTGTTCCCCTTCGCGATGCGGCCGGAACCAGGGCGAGCCGTCGCTCGCGGCGTGCTGGGCCGGCGGCCCTGGTTGCTCGTACGGCTCGGGGCCGGGGGCCGGTGGCTGCGCCGCCTGGCCCGGCAGCGGATCGTTCAGCGGGTCACTGAGTTGCCCGACGGCCGCCTCGAAGGCGTCGGGCGGGCCGTACGGATCGAGCGGGTCGTGCGGCGCCTGCGGCGCGGGGCGCTGCTCGGACGCATACGGCTGGTCTGACTCGTACGGCTCATTGGGTCTCCCTTCACGCTCCGGGCGCAGGGCCGTCACGCGCCCGCCTTGCCGACCACCGGGGCCAGCCCCGTGGACCGCCGCAGGGCTCCCTCGTCGCCGCATTCCACCAGCCAGTTGGCCAGCATCTTGTGTCCCCACTCGGTCAGCACCGACTCGGGGTGGAACTGCACGCCCTCCACCGGGAGTTCGCGGTGCCGTACGCCCATGATGATGCGCCCGCCGGGGGCGCCCTCGGCGTCCGTCCAGGCGGTGACGGTCAGCTCGTCAGGGACGGTGTCCGGCTCGATGGCCAGGGAGTGGTAGCGCGTGGCCGTGAAGGGGGAGGGCAGGCCGGAGAAGACGCCTGCGCCCTCGTGGGTGACGAGCGAGGTCTTGCCGTGCAGGAGCTCGGGGGCCCGGTCCACCACGCCGCCGTAGGCGACTGCCATCGATTGCATGCCCAGACAGACGCCGAACACCGGCACGCCGGTTTCCGCGCAGTGCCGGACCATGTCGACGCAGACGCCGGCCTGCTCGGGTGTGCCGGGGCCGGGCGAGAGCAGGACGCCGTCGAAGCCGTCCTGGGCGTGCCGTGGGGCGACCTCGTCATTGCGCAGCACCTCGCACTCGGCACCGAGTTGGGAGAGGTACTGGACGAGGTTGAAGACAAAGCTGTCGTAGTTGTCGACGACGAGAATCCGTGCGGTCATCGGAGTGCCGCCATCCCTTCATTGACCGTGACGTCATTGAAGGGGAGCAGCGGCTCCGCCCACGGAAAGACGTACTGGAAGAGCACGAAGACGACCGCCAGCGCCAGCACCAGTGAAATGAGGGCCTTCACCCAGGTGTTGCCCGGCAGATGCCGCCAGATCCAGCCGTACATGCGCTCGCTGTCCCCTTGCCGATGCCGATGACGTTGTCGGTTGCCCCACCAGAGTAAGGGGCGAGGGCGGGCGCTGGTGGGTCAGCCGGTCAAAGCCGATGGCCTTCCCTGTTCGACGGGTTGGGTGGAATCCAGATGTGCCCAGGCGATCAGCCGGTGGCTGTGGCCCCATTCCGGCTCGCAGGTGGTCAGCGTGAGATAGCGGCCCGGGCCGTTGTACCCGGACCGTGCCGGTACGGGGTCGATCACGCCGATGTCGCCGGGCAGGGTCGTGTAGGGGCGGTTGTCGATGCGGTAGGTGAACCAGGTGGTGCCGTCGGTGAGCACCACGGCGTCGCCGGGGCGCAGCCGGGGGAAGTCCTTGAAGGGGTCGCCGTAGGTGCGGCGGTGTCCGGCCACCGCGAAGTTGCCGACCTGGCCGAGCCGCGCGGTGCGGTCGTAGTGGCCCAGGCCGCGCTTGAGGGTGTCGGTCGCGGTGCCTTCCAGTACGGGCTTGGCCCAGTCGGCGCCGAACCGCGGGATGTACATCGCGGCGAAGGAGGTGCCCGCTTCATAGGGGCCGGGCGGCTTGGTGCGGGTGGGCGCGGGGGCGCTGTCGTCGGGTGCGACGGAGCCCGTCGACCACTGTTCCTGGAGTCTGCCGATCTCGCCGTCCATCGCGCTGTCGGCCCGTATGCCGGTCCAGAAGAGCACATAGACGACGAAGAGCACGATGAGTGTGCCGACGGTGACGCAGATTTCGCTGAGGGTCCGTACGCACCACCGCACCGTCGTCCGGCTCCGCAGCGTCATCCGTACCCGCCCCTCCCGCCGCCCCGCGGGGCGGCGGGCTACGGCTTCACAGGCTGTGCGTAGTGGAGATCCACTGTGCCGGAGTAGCCGGGAAGAGTCACCGTCTCGCGCTGGTCGACTTTCCAGCCCAGGCCGTAGGCGTTCACATACTGCAGATAATTCTGGATGGCGGGCGAGGCGGTGAGCGCCTGGTTGAGCGCGGTGCGGTCGCCGACGGCGGTGATGGTGTACGGCGGGGAGTAGACCCGGCCCTGGAGGATCAGGGTGTTGCCGACGCAGCGCACCGCGCTGGTGGAGATCAACCGCTGGTTCTTGACCTGGATGCCCTTGGCGCCGCCCTGCCACAGGGCGTTCACCACGGCCTGCAGGTCCTGCTGGTGGATGACCAGGTCGTTGGGCTGCGGCTCGGGGATGCCGGGGATCTTGGCGGTGGCGTCGGGCGGGGCGTCGGTGAGGGTGACGGTGACGCCCCGGCCGGTCAGCGGCTTGGTGCCGGCGTTCTTCTCCAGGGCCTTGAGCTTGGCGTCCTCGGCCTCGGAGCTGCCGTTGTCGCGCTGGGCGAGGGCGTCGACGCGTTCACGCAAGGTGGCGTTACGGTCGTCCTGGGCACCGTTTTTGTGGCTGCGTTCCTGAATGAGGTCGGACAGGCGCAGCATGGAGTCGTCCGAGCGCAGGTTGGTGCCGCGGGCGGTGTCGAAGCTCAGCCAGAAGATCAGTCCGGCAAGTGCAAAAACCGCGAGAGTCAGGAGTCGTACCGGCCGCAGACGGGGACGGGCGGGGCGACCTGGGGAGTCAGCGGAAGTGCTCAACGTACCCTTACTCCTTACAACGCCGCGGAAGCACTACGCTAACGGACGCCTGGGCGAGGAATCGCGCCCCACCGCTTCCCTCCCGGCAACCGTTCCGTACCGCCCCCGCGCGCAGGTGGGGGCACCGCCCGCTCGAGCGCCGCCCGGAGTGGGGGGAGCAGCGCATCGACAGGAGTGTTCCTCGTGCCGAAGTCACGGATCCGCAAGAAGGACGACTTCACGCCGCCGCCGGCAAAGACCACCAGTCTGAAGATGAGTTCAGGCCGTGGCTGGGTCGCGCCGCTGATGCTGGCGATGTTTCTGATCGGACTCGCCTGGATCGTGCTCTTCTATGTCTCCGAGGGCGACCTTCCGATCAAGGCCCTCGGGAACTGGAACATCGTGTGCGGCTTCGGCTTCATCGCGGTGGGCTTCGGCGTCTCCACGCAGTGGAAGTAGCGCAGGGCCCGTCCGGGCAAGTCCTGCCCAAGGCCATCCACACGGTTATCCACAGCCGGGGAAAACTTCAGAAGATCTGTGGATAACCCTCGGGAGGTTGACGCCGGTGTGACCGGCGGCGGCCGTCCCCGGTCCCCGTCTCCCCGTGTCCTGACTGGGGAAACGCAGGTCAGCGGGGCGCGGAACGGATGTTCCCCACAGCTTGCACAAGATCCGCCACGCACTGTGGACAACTTGGCGTGGCGGGTCTGTGGAAGCGGTGCAGACCGCTCAGCCCAGCAGCTGGACGGTCCGTACCCACACCACCGCGACGATCGCCAGCAGCGCCACCGCGCAGGTCGCGGCCTGCACCAGATTCCGGCGCTCGCGCGGCGCATGCACCATTCCGTACGCCACCGCGGCGCCCACCACCAGGCCGCCGATGTGCGCCTGCCAGGAGATGTGCGGCCAGGTGAAGGTGAAGACCAGGTTGAGGCCGAGCAGAATCAGCACCGGCTTCATGTCGTAGTTCAGCCGGCGCATCAGCACGGCGGTGGCGCCCAGCAGCCCGAAGATCGCTCCGGAGGCTCCGAGGGAGAACCCGGACGGCGCGGCGGCCAGATACGTCAGGGCGCTGCCGCCGAGGCCGGAGAGCATGTACAGGGCGATGAACCGGAGCCGGCCGAGCGCCGCCTCCAGCGGCGGGCCCAGCCACCACAGCGAGAGCATGTTGAAGGCGATGTGCGGGATCTCCTGGTGCAGGAACACCGAGGTCACCAGGCGGTACCACTCGCCCTCCGCGACCCCCTGGGGCAGATACTCGGGAGGGGTGCGGCCGAGCATGACCAGTTCGTTCAGCAGCCGGGTGCCGTCCGCCTTCACCGCAACGAAGACCGCAAGGTTGATGCCCATCAGGATCAGGGTGATCAGCCGCGGATTGGCGGCGATGGTGCCGCCCGCGATGGTGCGCGGCGCCGATGCGGTCGCCGAGTGTCCGGTGCCGCCACCGCCGCGTACGCAGTCCCGGCACTGGAAGCCGACCGAGGCGCTGACCATGCAGTCCGGGCAGATCGGCTTGTCACAGCGGGTGCAGCGGATGCCGGTCGTACGGTCCGGATGGCGGTAGCACGCCGGCAGGTCGTCGCCGTCGTGGGTGTCCTTCGGCTCCTGTGGGCTGCCTGGCACCTGGTCCATCGGTCCCCTCGTCCTCTTCGTCCGGTCGATCACACGCATCGCCCGCGCGGCGCCGGACTGCCACCCCTCAACGAGCTTCGCGCCCCGCCTTAACTACGACCGGGCGGGGCGCAATGGTTCCCCGAGCGGGACGCTGTCGGTCCGGCTCGGGCCGCGAGACTCGCTCAGCGGGTCTCGATGACGATCGTGTCGATGACGATGTCGTGCACCGGACGGTCGGTCCGCGGGTTGGTCTGGGTGCCGGCGATGGCGTCCACGACCTTCTTGCCGGCGTCGGTGGTGACCTCACCGAAGATGGTGTGCTTGCCGGTCAGCCACGCCGTCGGCGCCACGGTGATGAAGAACTGCGAGCCGTTGGTGCCCGGACCGGCGTTCGCCATGGCGAGCAGGTAGGGCTTGTTGAAGGCCAGGTCGGGGTGGAACTCGTCCCCGAACTGGTAGCCGGGGCCGCCGGTGCCATCACCCAGCGGGTCTCCGCCCTGGAGCATGAAGCCGCTGATCACACGGTGGAAGACCGTGCCGTCGTACAGCTTGTCCTTGGACCGCTTGCCGGTCTGCGGGTGCGTCCACTCGCGCTCACCGGTGGCGAGCTCGACGAAGTTCTTGACCGTCTTGGGGGCATGGTTCGGCAGAAGCCGAATCTCGATGTCGCCCTGGTTGGTCTTCAGGGTGGCGTAGAGCTGTTCAGCCACGATCTACCTTCCATCAGTCTTCACTGGCGGTTACCGATCCTCGCACGGACCGGCCCGCCCGTCCCGCGACCATCACCCCAGGGCCTCCTTCGTACTGATTTCTTGCCCCGTACTCCTGGTGACGCACGGTGCGCCGGGCCCCGGGAACCGGGCGCGCGGGGCGGCAAACCGTGGCATTGTCGTCACAAGGCTCCGGAAGGTCCCCAATGACCCGGATGCCCGCTCGCACATGCCGTGCGCCATATGAGCGGGCATGATCTTCAACCGGGTGGACAGGCGACACAGCAGACAGGGGGGACCACCCCCCACAGCCCCGGACACGCCACCGAGGAGGAGGATCCCGTGACCCGCAAGGACAGCGTGCGCGCCGCGACCGGTACGGCCAAGGACAGCGTGCGGCACGCCGCGGAGGTGGTGGCTCCGTATGCCGGTACGGCCAAGGATGCCGCCGTGCACTACGCGCATGAGGCCCGCACCCGCATGGGCCCCATGGTCGCCGAGGCCGCGCACCAGGCGCGTACGCAGTACGACGCGCATCTGCAGCCGCGTCTCGAGCATGCCCGTGGCGCCCTGCCGCCCAAGGTGGACGCGGCGGCCTGCCGGGCCGCCGGCCGGACCCGTAAGGCCGCCCGGCAGGCCGCCGAGTACACCGCGCCGCGGGTGGAACACGCCGTGCACAGCGCCCGCGCGGCCGCCGAGCCGGTACGCGAGGAGGCCCTGGCCCGCGGCACCGCCGCGCTCGCCGCGCTGCGCGGCCAGGTGACGGCCGCCGAGATCGCCAAGCTCCAGAAGAAGCACCGCCGCCGCGAGTGCACTGGCAAGGTCGCCAAGCGGCTGACGATCCTGGGCGTCCTGGTGGGCTGTGCGGTCGCCGCCTGGAAGTGGTGGGACAAGCAGGCCAACCCGGATTGGCTGGTCGAGCCGCCCGCCCCGACCGAGGTCGGCGAGCGCGGCCGCCTCAACGCCGTCGACGGCAGCGAGGGCGCCTCCCTCGACCCCGATGTCCAGGCCAAGCAGGACGAGGCCGAGTCCGACGAGCGCGGCGGCGGCAGCCCCGCCTGACGCACCCCGGTCCACCACGACGGGCCGTGCCCCTCCCCTCAACAGGGCGGCGGGCACGGCCCGTTGGTGTTTCTCCTCCACCACCGGGGCCGCGGGCTCGCAGCCGGCCCCGCAGAACCGTCCCCGTACGGCATAACGCTCCGTCAAAACCGTGCGTCCAGCCAGGTGAAACACGCGCCTTCGGGATCGCCAAACGTGCCGAAAAGCATATTGGCCGGTTACCTCGTGCCTGCCCACCGGTCGTGGCGTGCACTGCGCCACGGCTGCCGGAGCACAGCGGAGGAGTACCGTCATGTCGTTGCGTTTCGTCAAACGGTCCGTCGAAGCGATCCTGTCCGTGCTGATCGTGCTGCTGAGCGCCCTCGGCCTCGCAAGCCAGGCCGGCGCGGCGGCTGCTCCGCCAACGGTCCCGGCGGACACCGACTGGGAGGGGATCGCTGCCTGCGAGAGCAGCGGCCGCTGGCACATCGACACCGGCAACGGCTACCAGGGCGGCCTCCAGATCGCCCCCACCACCTGGCGGGCATACGGCGGCGAGCGCTACGCCCCGAGCGCCCACCTCGCCTCCCGGTCGCAGCAGATCGCGGTCGGCGAGCGCATCGCCGAGGACCGCGGTATGGCGCCGTGGCCGAACTGCGGGCGCTTCGGCCTGCTCGGTCCCGGTGACCTGGAGGCCGACGACGACGGAGCTGTCACCACCGACCGGCGCCCGTCGGCGACCCACCACTCACACCAGAAGTACCAGCCCCACCGGGCCCCGTCGGCCCACACCCCGGCACATCCGCGCACCCACAAGGCCTCCGGCACCCGCGCCGACCGCACCTACGTCGTACACCGGGGCGACTGCCTCTCAGCCATCGCGGACCATCACCACATTCGCGGCGGCGCCCAGGCTCTGTACGAACTGAACAAGAAGACGCTCGACGAGGGCCCGGACCACATCTACCCGGGACAGAAGCTGCGCCTGCACCAATGACCGGCGGCGCACCGCCCCGCACCCCCGGCGCCCACCGTTTTCCCCAGAATCCCAAAAATGCCCCCTGACCTGCAATTTCGCAGATCAGAAGGCATCGGATGGTGGAGCCTAGGAGAGTCGAACTCCTGACATCTGCCATGCAAAGACAGCGCTCTACCAACTGAGCTAAGGCCCCTTCGCGGACCAGGGTACCTGGTACCCGGCCGCTTTCCCGACCGGGTATCGCCGCACCCCGCCACTCTCCGTAGGATGCTTCGCGAGATTCGCGGCAGCGAAGCGCCATCGGGGAGACAGGGGAGACGCATGGACGCAGCACAGCAGGAAGCCACCGCGCGGGCCAGGGAGCTGCAGCGCAGTTGGTACGGGGAGCCTCTGGGTGCGCTGTTCCGTCGCCTCATCGATGATCTCGGGCTCAACCAGGCCCGGCTCGCCGCCGTACTCGGCCTGTCCGCCCCGATGCTGTCGCAGCTGATGAGCGGGCAGCGCGCGAAGATAGGCAACCCGGCCGTGGTGCAGCGCGTCCAGGCGCTGCAGGACCTGGCCGGACAGGTGGCGGACGGCAGCGTCAGCGCCGCCGAGGCCACGGACCGGATGGACGAGATCAAGAAGACGGCCGGCGGTTCGGTACTCAACAACACCGCGCAGCAGACGACGTCGACGGGGGCCACCACCGTACGGCGGGTGGTACGCGAGATTCAGTCGCTGCTGCGCTCGGTCTCCGACGCCGGCGACATCATCGATGCGGCGAACACCCTCGCCCCCACTCACCCCGAACTGGCAGAGTTCCTCAGGGTCTACGGTGCCGGCCGCACCGCGGACGCGGTCGCGCACTATGAGGCGCACCAGAGCTAGCCACAACGGAGCTTGCGCAGTCCGGGAGCGGAACGGGGCGTCATGGGTGAGATCTTCGCCGGTCGGTACGAGCTGATCGACCCGATCGGACGAGGCGGGGTGGGCGCCGTCTGGCGCGCCTGGGACCACCGGCGGCGGCGCTATGTCGCGGCCAAGGTGCTGCAGCAGAGCGATGCGCACACCCTGCTGCGCTTCGTGCGGGAACAGGCGCTGCGGATCGACCATCCGCATGTGCTGGCTCCGGCGAGCTGGGCCGCGGACGACGACAAGGTGCTGTTCACCATGGATCTGGTGAACGGCGGCTCGCTGGCGCATCTGATCGGGGACTACGGCCCGCTGCCGCCGCGGTTCGTGTGCCTGCTGCTGGACCAGCTGCTGGCGGGGCTGACGGCGGTGCACGCCGAGGGCGTGGTGCACCGCGACATCAAGCCGGCGAACATCCTGCTCGAGGCCACCGGCACCGGCCGTCCGCATCTGCGGCTGAGCGACTTCGGCATCGCGATGCGCAAGGGTGAGCCGCGGCTCACCGAGACCAACTATGTGGTGGGGACGCCTGGTTACTTCGCGCCCGAGCAGATGCTGGGCGCCGAGCCGGACTTCCCGGCCGACCTCTTCGCGGTCGGCCTGGTGGGGCTCTATCTGATCACCGGCACCAAGCCGGACTCCGAGGCGCTGATCCGGCACTTCGCCGAGCGCGGTATTCCCCACGCCCCTGAGGGTGTGCCGGAGCCGCTGTGGCAGGTGTTGGCCGCTCTGCTGCACCCGGATCCGGAGTCGCGGTTCAGGACGGCCACGGGGGCGCGCAAGGCGGTGCTGTCGGCGGCCGAGATGCTGCCGGACGCGACGATCGAGGAAGAGGTCGTCGAGGTCTTCGACCACATCGGGCCGCTGCCCGGCGGGTTCGGGCCGACCGGGCCGCTGGCCTCCCGGATCTCGTCCGCGGACGCGGCCACCGGGCAGGGCTCCCTGTCCGACACCGGGAGCTTCCAGCTCGCGCCGCCGGAACAGAGCCTGCCGATGCCGCAGCAGCCGAGCACCCCGCCGACCCCGACGCCGACGCCGAGCACATCTCCGGGCGGTACGCCCCCGGGCCAGGGCGCGCCCGCCGCCCCGGCCACGCCGCCGCCGGCGCCGATGCCGTCGTACGAGCCGACGGCGGCCGTCCGGCCGGAGGTTTCCGCGACCCGGCCGTATACGGCGGGCCCGCTCCCCGTTCCCGGTCAGCCGCCGGCCGGGCAGCAGGCCCCCGTTGCCCACCTGGCGTCTCCCGTGGGCACGCCGCCCGTCACGCAGTCGGCTTTCGCTCCCGTCCGGGAACGGCGACCGGGACCGCCCACAAAGGTGGCGGTCCCGGTGCTGATCGTCGCGCTGCTGTGCATCGCGGTGGGTGTCTGGGCGCTGTTGGCCTCCTGACGGCGCGCCGTCTCGGCCTCCGCGGTGCCTACCGGCCCTGCGGAGGACCGGACTGCAGGGTCTGGTCGCCCTGTTGGGTCTGCTGTGGGTGTGGTGGCTGATGGGCCTGTTGGGGGAGCGCCCCGGCCGGCCCAGGCGTTCCGGGCGCCCCTGGAGCGCCCGCGGCCCTGCGCCGGGCCACCAGCGTCCAGGCTCCCAGCCCGGTCAGCAGCACCACGCCCGTGCCGATCCCGGCGTAGGCGACGATCCGCAGGGTGCCGCTCTCTTCCATCTCCTCCGGGGTGCGGCCGGTCCTGGCCATCTCCCGGTCCTCGTTCGTGACGGTGAAGTCGGGGGCGGCCTCGGAGTAGGCCGGTCCGGCATGCTTAGCGCCCCGTACATCGACCCGCAGGGTGAAGTCGGTGCCCTTGGAGAAGAACTGCGCTGCCTTGGAGTTCAGGGTCACCTCGAGGTAGTACCAGCCCGCGAACCGCATGGCCCGGACCTTCTCGGAGGCGTTGAGGCGGTTGCCGTAGGCGACTGGGGCGGTGAACTCCGTGGCTTCGGCCCCTTCGCCGTTGTACGAGGAGAAGTTGTCGTCGACGACAACGCCGCGTGCGGGGTTGAAGACGTGCAGCCCAAGGGCGTCCGAGAGGTACGAACCGGGCTTGGACGAGGATGCGTTCGGCAGCTCCGCGCTCAGGTTGAGCCGCTGGCCCCAGTCGACCGGCACCTGGTAGAACCGGGTCTCGCCGGGCCTGATCCTGTCCTTCCAGACGCCGGTGTTGACCGAAGCCGCGTCGTTGAAGCCCGTGCCGCCCGCCCTGCGCTTGGCAAGATCGGTACGCAATTTGGGGGGCGTGGTGCTCGTCTCGCCCGGCTGGGCCGGGGTGCCGCCCTTGAGGGCCGGCTCGTTGAGATAGCCCAGTTCGATCGGCCACTGGTCGGTCCCGGACGTGGGCGAGCCCTCGCGGGTGACCACGACGTAGTACGGACCGGGGTCCTGGCACTGCGTCTCCTGCTTGCCGATGTCGCGGCTGGTGTAGGCGGCGATGGGGTAGGCCGTCCCGCCGGCGTGGAAGTACTGCGACGTATCCGAACCGCAGGTGGTGCCGTCGCTTTTCTGGACCCTGATGCTCAGCTTGTCCCGGTACTCCTCGACCTTGGTACCGGGCGTGGGTGCGGAGACCACCGAGAAGTAGGCGCTGGACCTGGCGTCCAGATCGACGGCGTAGTACTTCTCCTCGCCGCGATCGATGGAGTCGGTGTGCAGTCCCTTCTCGAGCTGCGGGGCGTCCGTGGCGACAACCGTGCCGTTGATCTTGGTGGCGCCGCTCGCCGGCTTGTAGGTGGGCACGTCCTCAGCGGCGGCCACCCCCACCGCCCCCGGCATGACCGTCACCATGGCAAGCGCCGCAAGCCCGGCGAGCCCTGTGCGCGTCCCGCGCCCCATCACCACGAACCACCCCTTATCGCATCCGAATCGGCGCCGCTGGGCCGCGCCTTCCTGCGAGCCCGCAGCAAACCGACCATGAGTCCGGCCAGCAGCAGAATGCCGATGCCGCCGGAGACGGCCGCGACCACCGGGCCGGCCGTCCATCCTCCACCGCCGCTCTGCGAGCCGTCCGCCGAGGAGCCCGGTCCACCGTCGGCGGCACTCTTGACGACGGCGGCACCGGTCTGCGGACCGGACTTCGCCTTGCCCAGTACGGCGACCCGCAGCACCACACCGATCTGTGGGTTCTGCGCAATCTCGGAGGCCTGGGCCCCCAGCGTCACGGCGATGTAGAAGCTGCCCTTGCCGTGCACGGGCACGACGTTGATGTCGCTCTCGTAGCGATTGGTCCAAGCGACGGGGACCGTCCCCATGCTGAGCGCCGCCGGCCGCCCGTTGTAGGGCACATGCGGGCTGAACTCACCCGTCCCCCGGCCGACCGGCATACGAGCGGGCGTGTAGACCTCGGTGCCGCCGTAGGAACTGACCGCGCTATAGCCCCTGACCGTGGGCTCGTTGGCGAATTCCACGTCGTAACGCAGCTGCTGGCCCCAGCCGACCGGCACCTTGTACCAGAGGGTCTGCGAGGGCAGGACCTTGTCCCGCCAGACGCCCTGGGTCAGGGGGCGGGCGTCGTTGAAGCTCGTGCCGCCGGTGACGGCCTTGGGGGTGCCGGTGGGCAGCGTGGCCTCCTTGCCGCCCGCGCCGTACTCCGGCTCCGACTGTGCGGGCGTGACGCCCTTCTTCAGAGGATGTTCCACGTGAAACATCAGCTCCAGCGGCCAGCGCGAGGCGTCCGAACCCTTGTCGGCCTTGCGCTCGACGACGAACCAGTAGCGGCCTGCCTTGTCGCAGCCGTCGGTGCCGTCCTCCGAGGGCACACGGCTGATGCCGGAGGTGAGCGGGGTGGCGCCTTCCTGCTGCCCGAACTGCGAGGTGGTGGAGTCACAGGTGCTGTCGATGCCGTAGGCGATCTCGGTGTGCAGGGAGTCGAGGAGGCCGACCGCCGCGCCGGGCTGCGGCACCACGGTTGCCGAGTAGTCGACCGTGGAAGCCGCGTCCAGATCGGTGGCGTAGTAGCGCTTTTCGTTGGGCCCGATGCTGTCCAGGTACTGCCCCGGGGCGATGCCGGGCGCATTCGACTTGGTGGGTGTGCCCCGGACCTTGGCGCCCTTGAACCGGTATCCGTCCGCGGACAGTTGGCCGGCCCGTTGGAGCTGCCTGGCCAGCGCCTGGGCATCGGGGGCGTCGTAGTACCGGCCGTTGCCGGACCTGGCGATGCATTCCAGCTGCCGTCGGGCCTTGCCGGCGACCTGGAAGCCGATGGCGTCGATGTGCAGATCCACGCCGGACGCGGCGAGTTGGGCGGCGACCTTGCAGGGCGGCGGCGCCTGGCAGTTGTCCTCGCCGTCGGAGATCAGCAGGATCGTGCGCTTGCCGATCGACCCGCTGGAGGGCTTGGGCAGGTCCTGGGCGGCCTTTTCGAGGGACAGCCCGATGGGGGTGTCGCCCTTGGGCCGCACGTCGTCGACGGCCCGTTTGAGGCCCGCCCGGTCGAGCGGGGACACGGGCTGGGCGAGCCGGGTGTCGTCGCAGCCCTTGGGCTTGTCGGCGCCGTAGAGGCGCAGTCCGGTGGGGTAACCGGCGGGCAGTGCGTCGACGACCGTGCCGACGGCCTTACGGGCGGCGGCAATCCGGGTACCGCCGGAGCCGTCCTTCTCGGCCATGGAGCCGGAGGAGTCCAGCACCATCACCATGCCGGTGCCCTCGGCGGGGGGCGGCGCGGCCGGTGCGTTCGCCGCGGCCGGCGTTGTCTGCAGCGGAGCGGCGGCGAGCGCCAGCAGCAGTCCGCCGAGCAACGCCACCGCCCCCTTGCGGTGTCGTCGTGCCATGTCCCTCGTCCCCCTTGCGTACCGCTGCGTACCGTGCGGCTCATCCCGCACCTCACGCACATCGAATACCACACACAAGAACTTTGCTACTGCAAGTTAGTAATGTGCTATAGCAAATTCAAGGCGTTGGGCGTCACAGGCCTGCAACAACACCGGCCCCCAGACGCACGAAACCCCGGTCGCCCTAGGGCAACCGGGGTCCGTACAAACTGCTGTGCGTTGGGGTCTCACACACCCGAACCTGCGGGCACGGAGTCGGTCGCCTCCGTCCACAGATCCTGCTCGGCGCGATCCGCCTGGATCTGGCGGTACACGAGGAGCCCGCCGATGGCGGCCAGTGCGACCAGGAGAAGCTTCTTCACCGCGCGACCTCGTCTTTCGTTGACGTAGGGGACCTATGTCGGCCGATGATACACACCGACCGATACCGATCGGTTATCTAGGCCGAGCTCGGCTGCAACCCAGCGTCCTGATCTCGTAGGAGGCTCAACTTCCGTTTCCCGTAGGGCGAATCGGCCCCGGCTCGGACCCGGCGCCGCGGAATCGCCTCGCGGCCCCAAACGCATCGGCCCGGCCGGAGAAATCTCCGGCCGGGCCGAGTGTGCAGTGCGGCTACCAGGACTTGAACCTGGGGCCTCTTCCTTATCAGGGAAGCGCTCTAACCGTCTGAGCTATAGCCGCGCGTTCGCTGCACCGAAAGATTAGCGCACTTCAGAGGCGTTCCCAAAATCGGTTCCGCCGGGCCCCCGGTGGGCCTCCCACCAGGGGCGCTACTCGTCCTCGGCGAGGGTGAGCTCCACCCCGCCCACGAAGCCCGCCGACAGGTTGTAGATAAACGCACCCAGCGTCGCCAGCGCCGTCGCGAGCACCACATCGATCACCGCGATGACCGAGGTGAACAGCAGTACCCGCGGCAGCGACAGGAACGACTGCAGATCGAATCCGCCGCCGTCGCCCGAGCCGGTCGCCTCACTGATCGTGCTGCCGACGGTGGAGAAGACGCCCATCGCATTCATCACCATCCACAGCACCGACACGGCCACCACGGTGCAGATGCCCAGCGCGATGGACAGCAGGAAGCTGACCTTCATCACCGACCAGGGGTCGACGCGCGCCACCCGCAACCGGGCCTTGCGGGTCCGCGGCACCGTGCCGGCGCCCGTGCGGGGCTTGCGCACGGCCTGGCCGCCGCCGGTGCCGGTGCCCGGGCGGTAGGCCTGCGGCGGCTGATATGGCTGCCCCTGGCCGCCCTGGGGCTGCTGCGGAGGCTGCTGGTGGGGCTGCGGTTGCGGCTGAGGTTGCGGCTGACGCGTATCGGTCACGGTTCCCCCCTGGTTGGAGCCCTCGTCTCGGGGGCCTTCGGACGCGGCAGAGCCACGGGCGCCGTCTTCCGTCACGGTTGCGGATCCGGACGAGGAGCCCTTCTTGACTCCCGGTCCACCCGCTGCAGCGCCCGTGGCTCCACTCACGACCTACTCCTCGTGCTACTCCGCCGCGGGCTGCTCGCCCTCGGCCGCCGCCGGCTCGGTCCCTGCGGCCTCGTCGGTCTCTTCTTCGGTGCCTTCGACCCCGTCGACCTCTTCGGCCTCACGACCGGCCTCGGCGTTCCGTGCGATGCCGACAACGGCATCTCGCTTGCCCAGGTTGATCAGTTGGACGCCCATGGTGTCACGGCCGGTCTCCCTGACCTCGTTGACCCGCGTACGAATCACGCCACCGCCCAAGGTGATCGCCAGGATCTCATCGGTCCCCTCGACCACCAGCGCGCCGACCAGCGAACCCCGGTCCTCCACGATCTTGGCGGCCTTGATGCCGAGGCCGCCGCGGCCCTGGACTCGGTACTCGTCCACCGCCGTGCGCTTGGCGTAGCCGCCGTCCGTCGCGGTGAACACGAACGTACCCGCACGCACCACATTCAGCGAGAGCAGCTCATCGCCCTCACGGAAGCTCATGCCCTTGACGCCGGAGGTGGCCCGGCCCATCGGCCGCAGCGCCTCGTCCGTCGCGGTGAAGCGGATCGACTGTGCCTTCTTGCTGATCAGCAGCAGATCGTCGGTCTCCGACACCAGCTCGGCGCCGATCAGCTCGTCGTCGCTGCCGTCCTCCTGCTCGCGCAGGTTGATCGCGATCACACCGCCGGAGCGGGGCGAGTCGTAGTCCTTGAGCGGCGTCTTCTTCACCAGGCCGGCCTTGGTGGCGAGCACCAGATACGGCGTGGCGTCGTAGTCGCGGATCGCCAGGATCTGCGCGATCTGCTCGTCCGGCTGGAAGGCGAGCAGGTTGGCCACATGCTGACCGCGCGCATCGCGGCCCGCGTCCGGCAGCTCGTACGCCTTGGCGCGGTAGACCCGGCCCTTGTTCGTGAAGAACAGCAGCCAGTGGTGGGTGGTGGAGACGAAGAAGTGGTCGACGATGTCGTCTTCCTTCAGCTTCGTGCCCCGCACGCCCTTGCCGCCGCGCTTCTGCGAGCGGTAGTCGTCGGCCTTCGTCCGCTTCACATAGCCGCCACGGCTGATCGTGACGACGATGTCCTCCTCGGCGATCAGGTCCTCGATGGACATGTCGCCCTCGAAGGGCACCAGCTTGGAGCGCCGGTCGTCGCCGAACTTCTCGACGATCGCGGCCAGTTCCTCGCTGATGATCTGGCGCTGCCGCTCCGGCGAGGCCAGGATCGCGTTGTACTCGGTGATCTTGCGCTGCAGCTCGTCGTGCTCGGCGGTGATCTTCTGGCGCTCCAGGGCGGCCAGCCGGCGCAGCTGCATCTCCAGGATCGCGTTCGCCTGGATCTCGTCGATGGTCAGCAGGCCCATCAGGCCCTCGCGCGCCACCTCGACCGTCTCGCTGCGCCGGATCAGCGCGATGACCTCGTCGATCGCGTCCAGCGCCTTGAGCAGACCGCGCAGGATGTGCGCCCGCTCCTCGGCCTTGCGCAGCCGGAACTTCGTCCGGCGGACGATGACCTCGATCTGGTGGGTGACCCAGTTACGGATGAACGCGTCCAGCGACAGCGTGCGCGGCACCCCGTCCACCAGGGCGAGCATGTTGGCGCCGAAGTTGGTCTGGAGGTCGGTGTGCTTGTAGAGGTTGTTGAGAACGACCTTGGCGACCGCGTCCCGCTTGAGGACGATGACCAGCCGCTGGCCCGTGCGCGAGGACGTCTCGTCGCGGACGTCCGCGATGCCGCCGATCTTGCCGTCCTTGACCAGGTCGGCGATCTTCTGCGCGAGATTGTCCGGGTTGGTCTGGTACGGCAGCTCGGTGACCACCAGGCACTGGCGGTTCTGGATCTCCTCGACCGCCACCACCGCGCGCATCGTGATCGAGCCGCGGCCGGTGCGGTAGGCCTCCTCGATGCCCTTGCGGCCCACCACCAGCGCGCCGGTGGGGAAGTCCGGGCCCTTGATGCGCTCGATCAGCGCGTCCAGCAGCTCCTCGTGGGAGGCCTCCGGGTGCTCCAGCGCCCACTGGGCACCGGCCGCGACCTCGCGCAGGTTGTGCGGCGGGATGTTCGTGGCCATACCGACCGCGATGCCGGCCGAGCCGTTGATCAGGAGGTTGGGGAAGCGGGCCGGCAGGACCGTCGGCTCCTGGTTACGGCCGTCGTAGTTGTCCTGGAAGTCGACGGTCTCCTCGTCGATGTCCCGGAGCATCTCCATGGACAGCGACTTCATCTTGCACTCGGTGTACCGCATGGCCGCGGCCGGGTCGTTGCCCGGAGAGCCGAAGTTGCCGTTGGAGTCCACCAGCGGCATCCGCATCGACCACGGCTGCGCGAGGCGGACGAGCGCGTCGTAGATCGAGGAGTCGCCGTGCGGGTGGTACGTACCCATGACGTCACCGACGACGCGGGCGCACTTGTAGAAGCCCTTCTCGGGGCGGTAGCCGCCGTCGTACATCGCGTACAGGACGCGGCGGTGGACGGGCTTGAGGCCGTCCCGTACGTCCGGCAGCGCACGCGAGACGATGACGGACATCGCGTAGTCGAGGTAGGAGCGCTGCATCTCCGTCTCGAGCCCGACGGGCTCGACGCGCATCCCGACGCCTTCGATGGCGGCGGGCGCGCCCTCGGCGGTCACGCCGTCCGGGGTCACAGGGGGGTTCTCGTCGGCCATTGCTGATCAAAGTCCTTTCGAGCTGCGGCTGTTGTGAGGGCCGACAGGGCTCAGATGTCGAGGAAGCGGACGTCCTTGGCGTTGCGCTGGATGAACGAGCGGCGTGCCTCGACGTCCTCGCCCATCAGCACCGAGAACAGGTCGTCCGCGCGGGCCGCGTCGTCCAGCGAGACCTGGCCCAGGACACGGTGGTCGATGTCCATGGTCGTCACCCGCAGCTCCTCGGCGTTCATCTCGCCGAGACCCTTGAACCGCTGGATCGAGTCCTCACGGATCCGCTTGCCGTTCTGCTTGCCGAGCTCGACCAGCGCGTCCCGCTCGGTGTCCGAGTAGGCGTACTCGAAGTCGTCCCGACCCCACTTGATCTTGTACAGCGGCGGGCGGGAGAGGTAGACGTGTCCGGCCTCGACCAGCGGGCGCATGAAGCGGAACAGGAACGTCAGCAGCAGGGTGTTGATGTGCTGACCGTCGACGTCGGCGTCCGCCATCAGGATGATCTTGTGATAGCGGAGCTTCTCGATGTCGAAGTCCTCGTGCACACCCGTGCCGAACGCCGAGATCAGCGCCTGGACCTCGTTGTTCTGGAGGATCTTGTCGACCCGCGCCTTCTCGACGTTGAGGATCTTTCCTCGGATCGGCAGGATCGCCTGGTACTCCGGGTTACGGCCGGACTTGGCCGAGCCACCGGCGGAGTCACCCTCGACGATGAAGATCTCGCACTTGGTCGGGTCGTTGGACTGGCAGTCACTCAGCTTGCCCGGCAGCGACGCGGTCTCCAGCAAGCCCTTGCGACGGGTCAGATCGCGGGCCTTACGGGCGGCCACCCGGGCGGTCGCCGCCTGGATGCCCTTGCGGATGATGTCCGCGGCCTCGTTGGGGTTGCGGTCCAGCCAGTCGTTGAGGTGCTCGTGGACCACCTTCTGGACGAAGGTCTTCACCTCGGTGTTGCCCAGCTTGGTCTTGGTCTGGCCCTCGAACTGCGGCTCGGCGAGCTTGACCGAGATGATCGCCGTCAGGCCCTCGCGGATGTCCTCACCCGTGAGGTTGTCGTCCTTCTCGCGCAGCAGCTTCTTGTCGCGCGCGTAGCGGTTGATCAGGCCGGTCAGCGCGGCGCGGAAGCCCTCCTCGTGGGTACCGCCCTCGTGGGTGTGGATGATGTTCGCAAAGCTGTAGACACCCTCGCTGTACTGGGTGTTCCACTGCATCGCGAGGTCGACGGAGAGGTTCCGCTCCTTGTCCTCGGCCTCCACCGAGACCACCGTCGGGTGCACCAGCTCGCCCTTGCGCGAGTTGAGGTACTTCACGAAGTCGACGATGCCGCCCTCGTAGCAGTACCGCACCGAGAGCGGCTTGCCGTCCTCGTCCACATGATCCGGGCGCTCGTCCTTGAGCGAGATGGTCAGCCCCTTGTTGAGGAACGCCATCTCCTGGAAGCGCCGGGACAGCGTCTCGAAGCTGTACGTGGTGGTCTCGAAGATCTCGCCGTCGGCCCAGAACGTCACCGACGTGCCGGACTCCTCGGTGGCCTCGTGCTTGGCCAGCGGGGCGGTCGGCACGCCCTGCTTGTACTCCTGCGTCCAGCGGTAGCCGTCCGTGCGGACCTCGACCGCCACCCGCTGCGACAGCGCGTTCACGACCGAGACACCCACGCCGTGCAGACCACCGGAGACCGCGTAACCGCCGCCGCCGAACTTGCCGCCGGCGTGCAGCACCGTCATCACGACCTCGACGGCCGGCTTGTTCTCCGACGGCACGATGCCGACCGGGATACCACGGCCGTTGTCGACGACGCGGACACCGCCGTCTTGCAGGATCGCCACGTCAATGGTGTCCGCGTGACCGGCCAGCGCCTCGTCGACGGAGTTGTCGACGACCTCTTGCACCAGGTGGTGCAGACCGCGCTCGCCGGTCGAGCCGATGTACATGCCGGGGCGCTTACGGACCGCGTCCAGGCCTTCGAGGACGGTGATCGCGCTGGCGTCGTACGACTTCGCCACCGAGGAGTCGCCCATGGCGCCGGCAGGAACCCCCTCTTCAGTAGAAGCCGTGTTGTTCTCGTTGAGGTCGCCGGAGTCGGCCACGAAGCGCCCTTTCTGGCACAGCACAAGCCCTTCCGCGCCTGTGGGGCATCCCCAGAAAAGACAGGCGAGAACGGCTGCGTCGTTCGACATGTTCCGCGAGTGGGCGGGATTGCCACCAGTCTACCGGTAGCGCTGACACTCATGGGGGTTTGCAGGCACCTGAGTCGTCATGTGCCGCCCTGAACTGACGTCCGCCGACTCCCCATATTCGAGACGGGGCCTCAGGACGCTCACACGGGCACTCAGCGCTTCCGACTGTCAACCACCGGCTACCGTGAGCGGGGTCTCACCCGCCTCATGTGTTTACAGGGGGCATACGGGGTGCGATGTTTCACGTGAAACGGTCCGTAAGCAGGACGGGGCGGCTGTTTCACGTGAAACATCGCATCCGTCCACCGGCCGGACCTAGCCGTAGGTATCGCCGGGGCCCTTGCTGCCGGGCGCCCGCAGCGACCCGTAGCGCCGCGCGGGACCGCCGGGCCCCAGCACCTTGATCATCTTTACGGTGCCCTGGCCCAGGTCCTGGTTGAGGCGGGCCACCAGCTGCGGCGCCAGCAGCCGCAGCTGCGTCGCCCACGCCGTCGAATCGCACTGCACGGTCAGCACCCGCGCGTCCTCGTCGTACCGCTGCGGCTCGCAATGCTGTGCCACCTCGGGTCCGACCAGCTGCGGCCAGCGCCCCATCACCCCGCCGACCGCCGCCGGGGTCTCCCAGCCGCGCTCCGTGATGAGCCGGTTGATCGCCGCACCCAGCGGCAGCGGGTCGCGGCCGTCCGCCCGCGCCCCCGAACGCAGCCCGCCGCGCCTGGCCTGCTTCTTCTGCTGCGCGGCCGCCCCACGGGCGCGCGCCTGCTCCTTGGCGGCCACCAGCGCCTGGCGGGCCAGATCCACACCGGACAGCTCCGGTGCCTTGGGCCGCTCCGGCTGCGGGTCGCTCACGGTGTCACCTTCTGCGCGGTCCCGTCGGAGACCGCATAACGCGCCCCGGTCAGCACCCGCGGGACATCGTCGTCCACCGCTGCCGTCACCAGCACCTGCTCGCCCGGCGCCACCAGCTCCGCCAGCCGCTCCCGGCGGCGCGCATCCAGCTCCGCGAAGACATCGTCGAGGACGAGCACCGGCTCATTGCCCTCGGCGCGCAGCAGGTCGTACGAGGCCAGCCGCAGCGCCAGCGCATACGACCAGGACTCGCCGTGGCTCGCGTAGCCCTTCGCCGGGAGCTGTCCCAGCCTCAGCACCAGATCGTCGCGGTGCGGGCCGACCAGCGTCACCCCGCGCTCGATCTCGCTCTTACGGGCCTCACCCAGCGCCGCCAGCAGCACGCCGTACAGCTCCTCGCGAGTGGTCGCGGCGGCCATTGCCTCGCCCGCCGACCCGCGGTACTCCAGCGCCAGCGGCCCGCCACCGGGCGCCAGCTGCTCATACGCCTTGTCCGCCAGGGGCTGCAGCGCCGCGATCAGGTCCAGCCGCTGCGCCAGCAGCTCGGCACCCGCACGGGCCAGATGCTGATCCCACACATCCAGCGTCGACAGGTCCGCCCCCGCACTCGAATCCGCTCCCGCGGAAGGTGCCCCCCTCCGCCCGCCGTGCCTGCGCGCCAGCGCCGCCGTCTTCAGCAGGGTGTTGCGCTGCTTGAGGACGCGGTCGTAGTCGGAGCGCACGCCCGCCATCCGCGGCGAGCGCGCCGTGATCAGCTCGTCCAGGAACCGCCGGCGCTCCCCCGGGTCGCCCTTGACCAGCGCCAGATCCTCCGGCGCGAACAGCACGGTCCGTACGATCCCCAGCACATCCCGCGGCCTGACCTGCGAGGACCGGTTGATCCGGGCGCGGTTCGCCTTGCCCGGGTTGAGCTCCAGCTCCACCAGCTGCTGCCGATCGCCCTGGACGACCGCGGCCCGGATGACCGCCCGCTCGGCGCCCATCCGCACCAGCGGCGCATCGGAGGAGACCCGGTGGCTGCCGAGCGTCGCGAGATACCCGATGGCCTCCACCAGATTGGTCTTGCCCTGGCCGTTGGGGCCCACGAAAGCCGTGACGCCCGGGTCGAGCGGGACCTCGACCCGGGCGTACGAGCGAAAGTCGGCGAGCGAAAGATGCGTTACGTGCATGGCTTGGTGCGCCGACCTCCCCCGGCTGCTGGTTGTTGCTGGCTTACTTCTTGTTCTCCACCGCGTGGCCGCCGAACTGGTTGCGCAGCGCGGCGATCATCTTCATCTGCGGGGAGTCGTCCTGCCGGGAGGCGAATCGCGCGAAGAGCGAGGCCGTGATCGCGGGCAGCGGCACGGCATTGTCGATGGCGGCTTCCACAGTCCACCGGCCCTCGCCGGAATCCTGTGCAAAACCGCGCAGCTTCTCCAGGTGCTCGTCGTCGTCGAGGGCGTTGACGGCGAGGTCCAGCAGCCAGGAGCGGATGACCGTGCCCTCCTGCCAGGAGCGGAAGATCTCGCGCACGTCCGTGACGGAGTCGACCTTCTCCAGCAGCTCCCAGCCCTCGGCGAAGGCCTGCATCATCGCGTACTCGATGCCGTTGTGGACCATCTTGGCGAAGTGGCCGGCGCCGACCTTGCCGGCGTGCACCGAGCCGAACTCGCCCTCGGGCTTGAGGGCGTCGAAGACCGGCTGCACCTTGGCGACGTGGTCCTTCTCGCCGCCGTACATCAGCGCATAGCCGTTCTCCAGGCCCCACACGCCACCGGAGACGCCGCAGTCGACGAAGCCGATGCCCTTGGCCTTGAGCTCCTCGGCGTGCTTCTCGTCATCGGTCCAGCGGGAGTTGCCGCCGTCCACCACGACGTCGCCGGGGGAGAGCAGCTCGGCGAGCTCGTCGACCGTCGACTGGGTGGCGGCACCGGCCGGCACCATGACCCAGACGACCCGCGGGCCCTTGAGCTTGTCCACAAGCTCCTTGAGGCTGTTGACATCAGCCAGGTCCGGGTTGCGGTCGTATCCGACGACGGTGTGGCCGGCGCGGCGAATGCGCTCGCGCATATTGCCGCCCATCTTGCCGAGACCGACGAGACCGAGCTCCATCAGAGAACCTCTTTGCACGTAGTCGTTGCTGTTGTACCCGGGGCCGAGCCTACGCCCGCGACCCCGTGCACAGCTGTGGGCTCAGCCGCTCATCGGGGGCCCTCAGCCACGACTCATCCACTCAGCCGCACGGGCATGATCAGGTACTTGTACGCGTCGTCCGCCTCGGCGTCCTTGGCCGGCCGGCCGCTCAGCAGCGCGGGCTTGGTCGACGTCGTGAACGACAGCTGCGCCACCGGCGAGTCGATGGCCGACAGGCCCTCCAGGAGGAAGCCCGGGTTGAAGGCGATCGAGATGTCGTCGCCGTCCAGGTCGACGTCGACCCTCTCCACAGCCTGTGCATCGTCGCTCGAGCCGGCCTCCAGGATCAGCACGCCCTGCTCGAAGCTCAGCCGCACCGGGGTGTTCCGCTCCGCCACCAGCGCCACACGCTTGACGGCCTCGACGAACGGGGCGGTCTCGATCACGGCGACCGAATTGAACTCGGTCGGGAAGAGCGTGCGGTACTTCGGCAGGTCGCCTTCCAGCAGCCGCGTGGTCGTACGGCGCCCGGCACCCTCGAAGCCGATGAGACCCTCGCCGGCGCCGGAGCCGGACAGCGCCAGCGTGACGGTGTCGCCGCTGCTCAGCGACTTGGCGGTGTCCAGCAGCGTCTTGGCGGGCACCAGCGCGACCGCGGAGGCGTCCGGGCTCTCCGGCTTCCACAGGAACTCGCGTACTGCGAAGCGGTAGCGGTCGGTGGAGGCCAGGGTGACGGTGTCGCCCTCGATCTCGATCCGTACACCGGTGAGCACCGGGAGGGTGTCGTCACGGCCGGCGGCGATGGCCACCTGGGCGGCGGCCGCGGCGAAGACCTCACCGGGGACGGTGCCGGTGGCGGTGGGCATCGTCGGCAGGGACGGGTACTCCTCCACAGGCAGGGTGTGGAGGGTGAAGCGGGAGGAGCCGCAGACCACGGTTACCCGTACACCGTCGGTGGAAATCTCCACCGGTCGGTTGGGGAGCGCCCGGCAGATGTCGGCGAGCAGCCGGCCGGAGACGAGGACCGTGCCCGTCTCCTCGACCTCGGCCTCCACCGAGACCCGCGCCGAGACCTCGTAGTCGAAGCCGGAGAGGCTCAGCGCGCCGTCCTCCGCCTTCAGCAGCAGGCCCGCGAGGACGGGCACCGGCGGACGGGCCGGGAGGCTCTTGGCCGCCCAGGCCACTGCCTCCGCGAGTACATCGCGCTCCACCCGGATCTTCACCGGAAACCGCCTCCTGCTGTTGCTGGCTTGCGCCCTGCTGGCCTTCTTCGTCGGCTGGGTTGCCGGAGACCAGTCTGACGTACGCCACCGACAGTCGGTGCGGCTCGGGGTCAAGTCGACTCGACCCGGTCCGGGCGCTCGGCGGCCAACTTGTGCACAGCCCCCGCTTTCAAGCGAAGTCCCCGGTAGATATCCCTGGTCGTAGTAGTAGGGCCTGTGGAAACCGTGGACAACTGCTTTTGCGCAGGTCAACGCGGCTTTTTTGTCCACCGGCCCTGTGGGCGGCAGCGGTGGATAAGCGGGCGGATCTGTGGACCGCCGAAAGTTCTGCACACCCGATGCACAGGAGAGGGGTAGTTCTCCCCAGTGCCATCCCCAGCTTTACCCCGGTTCCCCACAGCCCAACCGACCAACTTGATGTGACGGCTTTCACTCGGGCCAGTGAGGACGGGTGTTGGGTTGCCGAACAGTGGACAGGGGTGTGGAGAAGCTGGGGATCACTGGGGACAACGCCACCCTTCCTGTGGGCAGCCGGTGGACAAGCCGAGCGCCCGGCTGTGGACGAAATTTTCATCCACAGCCTGTGGATTGTGGTTGGCCACAAATCCACACCCGGCTGACCTCCCCCGATGCCCTGACGGGAGAGCACCCTGTGGATTCCCCAGGGATAACTCTGCTCTCCCCAGGGTGTGGATGGAAGATTCTTGCCCAATCTGTGGAGAGAGGCCGTGACCTGGTACGGAATCGAACACGCTCAGCCCGCTCCACAGGTTTGGGATGGCGGCGGGGTGTGCCCCGAGGGCGTACACAAGGGCCCGACGAAGCTTCGTCAGCTGCCCCGGGGGCTTGATCAGGCGCCCTGGAGGCCTCGCTCAGGCGCCCCGGACGACGAAGGGCGCCCCGGACGTACGTCTCCGGAGCGCCCTGAGCGCGCCTGTGGCGACCGGCCGTGGCCGGCGGTCAGCCGTTCTTGATGCGGTTGGTCAGCTCGGTGACCTGGTTGTAGATGGAGCGCCGCTCGGCCATCAGCGCGCGGATCTTGCGGTCGGCGTGCATCACGGTCGTATGGTCCCGGCCACCGAACTGCGCGCCGATCTTCGGCAGCGAGAGATCGGTCAGCTCGCGGCACAGATACATGGCGATCTGGCGGGCGGTGACCAGCACCCGGCTGCGTGAGGAGCCGCACAGGTCGTCGACGGTCAGCCCGAAGTAGTCGGCGGTGGACGCCATGATCGCGGTGGCGGTGATCTCCGGCGCGGCGTCCTCGCCCCCGGGGATCAGATCCTTCAGCACGATCTCGGTCAGCCCCAGGTCCACCGGCTGCCGGTTGAGCGAGGCGAACGCGGTGACCCGGATCAGTGCGCCCTCCAACTCGCGGATGTTGCGCGAGATGCGGGAGGCGATGAATTCCAGCACCTCTGGCGGCGCGTTCAGCTGCTCCTGCACTGCCTTCTTGCGCAGGATCGCGATCCGGGTCTCCAGCTCGGGCGGCTGGACGTCGGTGATCAGACCCCACTCGAAGCGGTTGCGCAGCCGGTCCTCCAGGGTGACCAGCTGCTTGGGCGGCCGGTCCGAGGACAGCACGATCTGCTTGTTGGCGTTGTGCAGCGTATTGAAGGTGTGGAAGAACTCCTCCTGCGTCGACTCCTTGCTCGCCAGGAACTGGATGTCGTCGACCAGCAGGATGTCCATGTCGCGGTAGCGCTTGCGGAACGCATCTGCCTTGCCGTCGCGGATGGAGTTGATGAACTCGTTGGTGAACTCCTCCGAGCTCACGTACCGCACCCGGGTGCCCGGATACAGGCTCCGCGCGTAGTGCCCGATGGCGTGCAGCAGGTGGGTCTTGCCCAGGCCCGATTCCCCGTAGATGAACAACGGGTTGTACGCCTTGGCCGGCGCTTCGGCAACGGCGACCGCTGCGGCGTGCGCGAAGCGGTTGGAGGCGCCGATGACGAAGGTGTCGAAGAGGTACTTCGGATTCAGCCTGGCGGTCGGCTCGCCGGGACCGGTGGCCGGCGCGGGCTGCGCGGCGAGCGGGCTGGGCGCACCGCTGGGCGCGGGCAGCGCGGGACCGCCGCCGCGTCCGGGCGGCTGGTGCTCGGACAGATCGCGGCGCGGCGAGCGGTAGTCGTTCTGCTGCTGTGCGTGCGAGGGCGGCGGCGAGGAGTACTGCTCACGCCAGGGCTCGGGGGGCGCGTCACGGTCGGGGAAGCCGCCGAGGCGCTGCTGCTGCCACCCGTAGTCGTCGCGGGGGCCGGGGCCGCCGCCCATGGTGGTGGGGTGTTGCGGCCAGGATCCGGGCTCGTGCCGCGGCTGCTGGTAGTCGGGGTAGGCGGGCCGGACACTGGGCAGCTCGTCGCCCTGGTGGCCGTAGCCCTGCCGGCTGTCATGCCGGTCGTAGCTGTCGTACGGGTCGTGCTGCGGATGCGCCTGATGTGACGGCTGGTGCGACGGCTGCTGGTGCTGCGGGGCGGACTGCGGCGGAGGCTCCTCGGAGGAGTCGTCAACGGTGATCGCAATCCGGATCGGCCGCCCGCATTCGTGGCTGAGCGCCTCCCCGATCAGTGGCGCGAGCCGACCTTCGAGCACACCCTTGGCGAATTCATTGGGGACGGCGAGCAGTGCAGTGTCGGCGACCAGCGCCAGCGGCTGGGTGCGCTTGAGCCAGTCCTGGTCCTTGGGCTTGAGGCCGTCGGCCTCGGCACGCAGGAGGTGGTCGAGTACGCGCGGCCACACTGCGGCAAGATCAGCAGGAACTTCAGCCACAAGGCACGCTCTCTCACAGTCCCACGAATGTGTGATTCTCAGGACGGGCGGGAAGGAATCGGAGTTCAGCAACGGTAGTCAGGCCGGGCCTGCGGATTCAAGTTGTTGTCCACAGGCTGTGCATAGTGTGTCCTGACAAGGGACTGTGTGTGGTGGCCCGGAGCCGGTTTGACCGGATGGCGCAGCCGCGCGTACCGTGACCAGGTCGAGTTGTCGATGGCTGCTGCCGCCTGCCTCCGATGGGCAAAGATCGCGCTCTGGTGATCGTGAAGCGGTGCACTTGGGCGTTGCGAGCTACTCGTGGGCGCACGGTGACAGCCAATCGACGCCCCACATCTGTCTCGCCTGAGACAACAAGCATTCCTGGAGCCCCCGAGTGAGCAAGCGCACCTTCCAGCCGAACAACCGCCGTCGCGCGAAGACCCACGGCTTCCGTCTGCGCATGCGGACCCGCGCCGGTCGCGCGATTCTGGCGACCCGTCGTGGCAAGGGTCGCGCCCGCCTGTCGGCCTGAGCAGCCTGAACCTAGGTCCATGACGTGCTGCCTACCGAACATCGGCTGAGGCGGCGCGAGGACTTTGCGACCGCGGTACGCCGGGGACGCAGGGCCGGGCGCCCGCTCCTTGTCGTTCATTTTCGTAGCGGTGCAACGGACCCGCACGCAGCGGGGGAACGTGTTCCCCCGACGCGTGCGGGTTTCGTCGTGAGCAAGGCCGTTGGCGTCGCCGTCGTACGCAACAAGGTCAAGCGGAGGCTTCGTCACCTCATGCGTGATCGGCTGGACCGGCTGCCCGCCGGTAGCCTGGTTGTCGTACGGGCCCTGCCCGGCGCGGGTGCGGCGGAGCACGACCAGCTGGCCCGCGACCTGGACGCCGCGCTCCAGCGGCTGCTGGGAGGGGCGCCGAAAGGCGGCAATCCCACCGCGGCTGTGACCGACGGCGGCTACGCCGCGGGCCCCGGGAAACCCGGACGGGACCCGGGAGGGAGCGCACAGTGAAGTACCCGCTGCTGCTTTTGATCAAGATCTACCAGTGGACCATCAGCCCCCTGCTGGGCCCGGTCTGCAAGTACTACCCGTCGTGCTCGCACTATGGCTATACGGCCATCGACCGGCACGGCGCGGTGAAAGGGACTGCGCTGACTGCCTGGCGCATCCTGCGCTGCAATCCGTGGTCGCTTGGTGGGGTCGACCACGTCCCTCCCCGGAAGCGTCCGGTTTGGCATCAGCGGCTGAGGAGCCGCCTGGGCGGGCCCACCGTCCCTGAGCCTGTCGCCCAGCCCGAGACTCAGCCCAACGCCCAAGGAGCCTGATTCGTGGACACGATCCTCGGTCCCCTCTATACCGCTGTTTCCTGGATCATCGTCCAGTTCCACTCGTTCTACAGCCTGATCTTTGACCCGAACAGTGGCGCGGCGTGGGGTTTGTCCATCGTCTCGCTGGTGGTGCTGATCCGTATCTGCCTGATCCCGCTCTTTGTGAAGCAGATCAAGTCGACGCGGAACATGCAGGCGCTTCAGCCGAAGATGAAGGCGATCCAGGAGCGCTACAAGAGCGACAAGCAGCGCCAGTCCGAAGAGATGATGAAGCTCTACAAGGAGACGGGTACCAACCCGCTCTCGAGCTGTCTTCCGATTCTGGCGCAGTCGCCGTTCTTCATCACGCTGTACCAGGTCCTGAACCACATCGCGAACAACCAGACCGTCGGCGTCATCAACCAGTCGCTGCTGGACAGCGCGAACAAGGCGCACATCTTCGGTGCCCCGCTGGCCGCGAAGTTCATGGACAGCGCGGAGAAGATCGAGAGCCTCGGCGCTTCCCTGACCGACGTCCGCGTCGTCACGATCATCATGATCGTCCTGATGTCGGCGTCGCAGTTCTACACGCAGCGCCAGCTGATGACCAAGAACGTCGACCTCACGGTGAAGACGCCGTTCATGCAGCAGCAGAAGATGCTGATGTACGTCTTCCCGGTCATGTTCGCCGTCTTCGGTATCAACTTCCCCGTCGGTGTTCTCGTCTACTGGCTGACCACCAACGTGTGGACCATGGGCCAGCAGATGTTCGTCATCCGTCGTAACCCGACCCCGGGCAGCAAGGCCTTCACCGAGCGCCAGGAGCGGCTGCGGGCCAAGGGCAAGCTGGTCGAGGACCCGGCCGAGATCGAGGTGAAGAAGGCGGCCGAGGAGGCGCGCCAGAACCGCCAGCAGCCCAAGCGCCAGACGAAGGCCAAGCGGCAGCACACCCCCACGGCCGACACCGGTGCCTCCGGTGGTGCGCAGACCCGTACGCGGGCGGGTTCGACGGGCGCCGGTGAATCGTCCGGTCAGGGTGCCGCGAAGAAGCAGTCGCTGGAGAAGAAGCAGGCCGGCGAGGAGAAGGGCGGCGCGTCCGAGAAGGGCGCCTCCGCCTCCGGGTCCCGTAACACCAAGTCCGGACAGCGCAAGGGCCAGCAGCGCCCCAAGCACCCGTCCAAGAAGTAAGAAGGAGTCCTTTCGTGACGGACACGACCCCTGGCACCAAGGGCACCGACACCCTGACCCGCCTGGAGCAGGAAGGCGAGATCGCGGCCGATTACCTCGAGGGCCTGCTGGACATCGCCGACCTCGACGGTGACATCGACATGGACGTTGAGGCCGACCGTGCCGCGGTGTCGATCATCAGCGACTCGACCAGCCGCGATCTGCAGAAGCTGGTGGGCCGTGATGGTGAGGTGCTGGAGGCGCTGCAGGAGCTGACCCGGCTGGCCGTGCACCGCGAGACCGGTGACCGCTGCCGTCTGATGCTGGACATTGCCGGCTTCCGTGCGCGCAAGCGTGAGCAGCTCACGGAGATCGGTGCCAAGGCGGCGGAGGAGGCCAAGGGGACCGGTCAGCCGGTGAAGCTCGACCCGATGACGCCGTTCGAGCGCAAGGTCGTGCACGACGCGGTGGCCGCGGCCGGTCTCCGGAGCGAGTCCGAGGGCGAGGAGCCGCAGCGCTGCGTGGTCGTCCTCCCGGCCTGACCGCTCAGCGCTTCCGTTTTTCTTTGGCCCCGTCTGCTCGCAGGCGGGGCCAAAAGTTGTCAGCGTTCTGTGTTATTCCGGGTGCGTAGGCCTGGGTTCCCGGCAGGAAAAGCAGTTCAGAGGAAGGGCGGTTCCCGTGACGGAGGCAGCAGTGGAGCTCCCTCCTGCGCCGAAGGCGGCGCAGGAGGTATTCGGTGAGCGCTTTCCGGAGGCTGTGCGGTACGGCGAACTGCTCGCCGACGCCGGGGTGACACGGGGGCTGATCGGCCCACGTGAGGTGCCGCGGCTGTGGGAGCGGCATCTGCTGAACTGCGCAGTGCTCTCGGAGGTGGTTCCGGAGGGCGTCTCGGTCTGCGATGTGGGTTCGGGGGCGGGGCTGCCCGGCATCCCGCTGGCGCTGGTGCGCCCGGATCTGAAGATCACGCTGCTGGAGCCGCTGCTGCGTCGTACGACATTCCTGGAGGAGGTCGTCGAGCTGCTCGGACTGGACCATGTGACGGTGGTGCGGGGGCGGGCCGAAGAGGTCATGGGCAAGATTCCGCAGGTGCATGTGGTGACGGCGCGAGCCGTTGCCCCGCTCGACCGGCTGGCGGGCTGGGGGGTTCCGCTGCTGCGTCCGTACGGCGAGATGCTGGCGCTCAAGGGCGATGCTGCGGAGGAGGAGCTCAAGGGGGCTCGGGCGGCGCTGAGCAAGCTCGGTGTGGTGGAGACCTCGGTGGTGCACGTGGGCGAGGGGATTGTGGATCCCCCGTCGACGGTGGTGCGGGTCGAGGTGGGCGAGAGCCCTGGCGGTGTGCGCTTTGCGGCCAAGCGGGCGAAGGCGGCGCGCGACAGCCGTGTGTCGAGGGGGCGCCGCCGCTGATGCCCCAGGCCGGAGCTTCCCAGGCCGGCGTCGCTGCTGCGTCTGTGGTGTCTGTACGGCAACGAATAGGGCAAATTCCATAAACGCCATCAAAGCGTCATAAGACGGAGTGTCGCGGCTTAATCGGGCGCGGCGCTGGCATCGTGTTTCACGTGAAACGTCGTTCTCTGCTGCAAGGGATCATTGACCGGGGTCGCGCGGCCGCCGCGCCGCGCGACCGTAAACCCACAAGGGTCACGGAAGTATCCACAGATGTGGATTCGTCCACAGGAGAACGGACCTCACTGGTTCACGACACCGAAAGCATGGCAGGCTCTGACCATTGCGAGCCTGATGTCGAGGAGAGTGAATCCTTGCGGTCCGACGCCAACATCGCGGGACCGATGACCGATCCGGTCCCCGGTCCCCGTAACGAGTCGTTCGGGGACGACGTTTCACGTGAAACGCCGCCCCCGATGGACGACACCCCGATCGGTCGTGCAGCTCAGCTGGCGGTAGAGGCATTCGGCCGCGCGGGCGACGGCCTTCCCCGGCCCGAGCAGACCCGGGTCATGGTGGTTGCCAACCAGAAGGGCGGGGTCGGCAAGACCACGACCACGGTGAACCTCGCGGCCTCGCTGGCCTTGCACGGGGCACGGGTTCTGGTGGTCGACCTCGACCCCCAGGGCAATGCCTCGACAGCACTGGGGATCGACCATCACGCCGAAGTGCCTTCGATTTATGACGTGCTGGTGGACAGCAAGCCGCTCTCCGACGTGGTCCAGCCGGTGGTGGATGTGGAGGGCCTGTTCTGTGCGCCCGCCACCATCGACCTGGCCGGCGCGGAGATCGAGCTGGTCTCGCTGGTGGCCCGGGAGAGCCGGCTGGATCGGGCCATCAAGGCATACGAGCAGCCGCTGGACTACATCCTCATCGACTGCCCGCCCTCGCTGGGCCTGCTGACCGTGAATGCTCTGGTCGCAGGCGCCGAGGTGCTGATCCCGATTCAGTGCGAGTACTACGCGCTGGAGGGCCTGGGACAGTTGCTGCGGAACGTCGACCTGGTGCGGGGCCATCTCAACCCCAAGCTCCATGTCTCGACGATCCTGCTGACCATGTATGACGGGCGCACCCGGCTGGCCTCGCAGGTCGCCGACGAGGTGCGCAGCCACTTCGGCAACGAGGTGCTCCGTACGAGCATCCCGCGCTCGGTGCGTATCTCCGAGGCGCCCAGCTATGGGCAGACGGTGCTCACCTATGACCCGGGATCCAGTGGTTCGCTCTCGTATCTCGAAGCGGCCAGAGAGATCGCGTTGCGTGGGGTTCCTCAGACCGGTGGTCAGGGCCTCGCGGTCAACTATGAAGGACAGCACAGCATGTCGGAGGGGACTCAGTGAGTGAACGACGTAGAGGACTGGGCCGTGGGCTCGGTGCGCTGATCCCCGCAGCACCGCAGAGCACGGACAATGCCGGGCCTGTGGTGGGACGGGGGGCGACGTCACCGTCGGCCGTACCGGTACTGGCACCAGACCGGGGGGTGGCGGCCGCCAAGGTCACCGCGCTGCCGGCGAACGGTGTTTCACGTGAAACAGAGGCACCGGCCGAGCCGGAGACGATGCCTCAGGCCGTAGCAGAGGTTGCGGGCGCGCATTTCGCCGAGGTGCCGCTGGATGCGATCATGCCGAACCCGCGGCAACCGCGGGAGGTGTTCAACGAGGATGCGCTCGCCGAGTTGGTGGTCTCCATCAAGGAGGTCGGCCTGCTCCAGCCGGTCGTGGTCCGTCAGACCACGCCGGATCGGTATGAGCTCATCATGGGTGAGCGCCGCTGGCGGGCCTGCCGTGAGGCCGGGCTGGAGAAGATTCCCGCCATCGTCCGGGCCACGGAAGACGAGCAGCTGCTGCTCGATGCGCTTCTGGAGAATCTGCACCGGGCACAGCTCAATCCGCTGGAAGAGGCGGCCGCCTACGACCAGCTGCTGAAGGACTTCAAGTGCACGCATGACGAGCTGGCCGACCGGATCGGGCGGTCGCGTCCGCAGGTCACCAACACGCTGCGACTGCTGAAGCTGGCGCCGTCCGTCCAGAGCAGGCTCGCGGCGGGTGTGCTCTCCGCGGGTCACGCCCGTTCCCTGCTTGCCGTGGAGGACCACGAGGAGCAGGAGCACCTCGCGAGCCGCACCGTGCGAGAGGGGCTGTCGGTGCGCAGCCTCGAAGAGATCGTGAAGCTGCTGGGGTCGGACCCCAAGAGCACGACCAAAGCCAAGAAGCCGCGGGCGGGCACCCGGGTCTCCCCAGCGCTGACCGGTCTTGCCACGCGGCTGTCCGACCGATTCGAGACTCGGGTGAAGGTCGATCTCGGCCAGAAGAAGGGGAAGATCGTCGTTGAGTTCGCCTCAATGGATGATCTGGAGCGCATTCTCGGCACGCTGGCCCCGGGCGAGGGTCCGGTCCTGGGCAAGTCGCTCGCCGACGAGGATGACGCCAAGGAATGAGCTGACGGGTTCGGCTCACGGGCGGGTCGTGTTCCGGAATCCAAACCGGAACACGACCCGCCCTTTGCTCTCTGCCGGTACCCGCGCCCGTAAAGGGTGGATACGATGCGATCGGGTATGGCACGCATCCACATGGAGAGACCTCACAACGAGGAGAGGCCATGCGATCAGTGAGCCGCACCGGACTGTTGGCAGCGGGGTTCGGCCTCGCTGCCGTCGGAGGGTTCGTCGGCGGTCTGCTCAGGGAGCAGGCGGCGCTGACGGCGCTGCGCGGTGCGGCAGGCGAGGGAAGTGAGGACCTGGCTTCATGGGCCGTCGGCTCGTACCGCTCACGCTGGACAACCTTCCGGATCTCCCCAAGCGCTGCCGCTCCTGTGTCTTCTGGGAGCTCGACCCCGTCAGCGGCGAAGCCGCAGTAAAGGCGGGCCGGCCCGAGCTCGAGAAGGAAGCCTGGATCTCGGCGGTACTGCTGGAGTGGGGATCCTGCGGGCGGGTGGTCTATGTCGACGACGTCCCGGTCGGCTTTGTGATGTACGCCCCGCCGGCCTACGTTCCGCGGTCCATGGCGTTTCCTACCAGCCCCGTGTCGGCGGATGCGGTGCAGCTGCTCACGGCGTGGCTGACGCCTGGTTACCAGGGGCAGGGGCTGGGCCGGGTGATGGTGCAGACGGTTGCCAAGGACCTCATCCAGCGCGGGTTCAAGGCGATCGAGGCCTTCGGCGATGCCCGCTGGAGCGAGCCGGCGTGTGTGCTGCCCGCCGACCATCTCCTCGCGGTGGGCTTCAAGACTGTGCGCCCCCACCCGCGCTTTCCGCGGCTGCGGCTTGAGCTGCGGGCCACCATCTCGTGGAAGGAAGACGTGGAACTGGCCCTCGACCGCTTGCTGGGGGCCGTCCAGAAGGAACCCGCGCTGCGGCCGCTGTAAGGGTGCTGGAACAAGCATCGGGCCCGCCCCACGAGGGGCGGGCCCGATGTTTCACGTGAAACGTGATGTCGCTACTAGGCGAGGAAGTCCGCCAGGTCGCGCTCGATCCCGGCCTTCGGCTTGGCGCCGACGATAGTCTTCACGACCTCGCCGCCCTGGTAGACGTTCATGGTCGGGATGGACATGACGCCGTACTTGGCGGTGGTCGCCGGGTTCTCGTCGGTGTTCAGCTTGGCGATGACGATCTCGTCGTGCTCGGCGGCAATGGCCTCCAAGGACGGGGCAATCTGGCGGCACGGGCCGCACCAGGTGGCCCAGAAGTCCACGAGAACGGGCTTGTCGCTGTTGAGGACGACCTCTTCGAAGTTGTCGTCCGTCACGGTCACCGTGGCGCCGGCCATGGCAATCTCCTTACTGGGTGGGTGGTGAAAAGCTGGGGGGTGGCGAGGGTCAGGCGGAGACGGTCTTCTCCGGCTCGGCCGTGGCCTCGCCGTCCGTCAGGGCCGCGAGGAACCGCTCGGCGTCGAGGGCGGCGGAGCACCCCGTGCCGGCCGCGGTGATCGCCTGACGGTAGGTGTGGTCGACGACGTCGCCGGCGGCGAAGACTCCCGCCAGGTTCGTACGGGTGCTGGGCGCCTCGACCTTGAGGTAACCCTCGTCGTCCAGATTCAACTGGCCCTTGAAGAGCTCGGTCCGCGGGTCGTGACCGATCGCGATGAACAGGCCGGTCACCGGCAGCTCGGAGGTCTCGCCGGTCTTGACATTGCGCAGCGTCAGACCGCTGAGCTTGTTCTCGCCGTGGATCTCGGCGATCTCGCTGTCCCACACAAACTTGATCTTCGGGTCGGCGAAGGCACGATCCTGCATCGCCTTGCTCGCCCGCAGGGTGTCGCGGCGGTGGACGACCGTGACGGAGCTGGCGAAGCGGGAGAGGAAGGTGGCCTCTTCCATCGCGGTGTCGCCACCACCGATGACGGCGATGTCCTGGCCCTTGAAGAAAAACCCGTCGCAGGTTGCGCACCAGGAAACGCCGCGGCCGGACAGCTCGTCCTCGCGGGGCAGCCCGAGCTTGCGGTGCTGGGATCCGGTGCTGACGATGACGGTCCTCGCCCGGTGGACGGTGCCCGTGGTGTCGGTGACGGTCTTGATCTCCTCGGAGAGGTCGACCGCGACGATGTCGTCCGGAACGAGCTCGGCACCGAAGCGCTCGGCCTGGGCGCGCATGTTGTCCATGAGGTCCGGCCCCATGATGCCGTCGCGGAAGCCAGGGAAGTTCTCCACGTCGGTGGTGTTCATCAGCGCGCCGCCGGCGGTGACGGCACCTTCGAAGACCAGCGGCTTCAGGGACGCGCGGGCGGTGTAGAGCGCTGCGGTGTAGCCCGCGGGCCCGGAGCCGATGATGATCACGTTGCGGACGTCGCTCACGGGTGTCTTCCTTGTCTCTGCCGACTGCTTGCTGGGGTCTGGGAACTCTCACCCCACCCAACGGATCCTACGGGTCGAGCATTCCCGGAGTGTCACAGCGCACATCTCGTCGTTCAGTCTCGCTGGTACGAGTGGGTCAGCAGGACCTTCCCGGGGGCCGGTGGGACGGCAGAGACACATGAGGAAGACACGACGTAGGCGGAGACGCGTGACGGGTCCGACGGGTGCGGCAGCACCACGAGGTAGGCGTCCTTGCCCTTGTAGGTGTTGTGGCTGGACGCGATCGGCGTTTCCGTGCGGCCGGTGCCATGGCGCACACACGACGGGACGGTGTCGATTCCGCCGCGCAGCGGTGTTTCCGGGGAGCTGCGGGTGCTGATCTCCGGGGACTTGTTTCCATGCTTCGCCGCGAGCAGGCCGCGGACATGCGCCCCGAGAGACGCGGAGGTCAGCTCCGAACCGCCGGGGCTCTGCCCGGCCGATGCGCTGGTCCGGTCCCGGTTGGTGGCCGTCGTACCGCCGGTGATGGCGTTCTGGACGAGGAGTCCGCCGATGCTGATGGCCACCGCGGCCGCTGCCGTGCCGAGCAGGATGCGAGGCCAACGGCGCGAACGGGACGAGCGGCCGCCGGGCGTCTGGCGGCCGGGTCCTGAAGCGCCCCGGGGACGGCCCGCCGGACGATCCAGGGGTGTGCCGCGTGTGGGCGATTCCACATCGGTTTCACGTGAAACCGAACCGGCGGCGATCGATGTTTCACGTGAAACAAGGGTCCGCGTGGCGGGAGTGGTGGAGTCCAGCAGTGCCTCGGCTGCGAGGGCGGCATCGATGCGCCCGGCGACATCGGCGGGCATCCGCGACGGTTCGGGGAGCGTGCCGAGCAGCCCCCGAATCTCCTCCAGGGCCGCATAGACATCTGCGCACAGCGGGCAGCCACTGAGATGGCCGCGAAGCTCCGTGGTGCGGGACGGGGACAGCAGTCCGTCCGTGAGGTCGGAGATCTCGGAGACCTCCGGGTGCTCGTCCGAGCCGGTCGTCGACGTCACGCTCGCTCACCTCCGCCCTTCACGGCACCTGCGTCGTTCGGTCCTGCCGTCGGTGGGACGGATGTCCCCTGCGCCCGGTTCCTTCCCCCGCTCGCGGGCCGGCTATCCCCGTCATCTGCGCGCAGATGGGTGACCAACGGAAGGAGCCGAGCGCGGCCCCGTGCACAACGGCTCTTGATCGTTCCCGTAGGGACACCGAGGACCGCGGCGGCCTCGGCGACGGGGTAGCCCTGCATATCGACGAGGACGAGTGCGGCGCGCTGTTCTTCGGGGAGGGTGCGCAGTGCGCTCAGCAGTTGCCGGTACAGATCCTGTCGCTCGGCGGGGACGGCGGCGGATTCCTGTGGTGCGAGGAGCTGTTCCAGTCGCTCGGTCTCGGCCACGGGCGAGGTGCGCCGGGAGGCGGCCTTGCGGGCCCGGTCCAGGCAGGCATTCACCGTAATGCGGTGCAGCCAGGTCGTGACGGCGGACTGCCCGCGGAAGGTGTGGGCCGCGCGATAGGCGGAGACCAGAGCATCCTGCACGGCGTCGGCCGCTTCTTCGCGATCGCTGAGGGTGCGCAACGCCACGGCCCAGAGGCGGTCGCGGTGGCGTCGGACGATTTCCCCAAAGGCATCGGGGTCGCCCTTCACATGCAGGGCAAGGAGATCGGCGTCGGTTGGTGTCGAAGCCTCATCGCTGTCGGTGGACACGGGCCCCCCGGCCGTAGCTGCCTGATCTCGGATCCCATTGAAGCCCGCCAGGTCAGGAAAGTAAATGCCGATGAAATCGGGGCCCCGGCCGTTCCATCCGGCCGGGGCCCGCAGCATTTCTCGACGGCGGCTGAGCGTGCCGCCGACTCAGCTGGTGAAGGAAACCTCCGTCACGCCCTGCTTGTAGCCGGGTTCGCTGTAGCCCTCCCGTGGGGAGTACGGCATGGCGGTGATCCAGACCAGGACGTACTGCGCCTTCGCGGGCTTCTTGAGCTTGATCTCGGCCTTCGTCTGCGACGTCGTGGTGGTGCCGAGCTGCTGCATGGAGCTCAGCGGCTCCGACGTCGAGAGCGAGTTGGCCGCGTACAGCGTCACGGTGGTGTGCTTGCCGCCGTAGTGCAGCCCGACCGACGCGCTGCTTATCTGTTGCTTCGAGCCCAGGTCGTAGACGAGGCCGACGCCCTGCTTGAAGGCCGGGTTGAGGTCGGGGCCTTCCTTGAAGGTCTTGCTGCGCCAGTAGGTGCTGGGGTCCCCGTCGTGGGAGTCCTGGGCCTGGTCGGGGTGCTGCGGTTGGCCGTCCGGGTAGTACTCCCCGACCTTTGCGATCTTGATTGGCTTGTTGGCCGACGTCTTGGCCTTGCCCCCGGTGGTGTGCGAGCTGCTCGGGCTGTCCTGGTCGCCTTCCAGCTTGAGCAGGGTGTCCGCGAGCTGCCAGCTGCCCAGCCCCAGTGCTGCGATGAGCAGCGCGGAGACCGACCACTTCAGCGCCTTGCCGGTACGGCTCTGCAGCGGGGGTGGTGGAGTGGGGATGGACTGTGTCGCTCGGCCGCCGGGCTGGCCGTTGCGGGCCGACGACTGGCGGTAGGTGCCCTGCTGGTATCCGGTGCGCTGGTAGGGCGGCGGCGTGCTGAAGGACGTCTCCGGAGGCCGGATGCGCGGCATCGCCGCAACGGCCTTGGCCAGCTCCTCCGGCGTGGTGCAGGGCTGTTCCTGCCGGGAAGCTGTGGCGCCGTCGTTGACGACCGCGCGCATGGCGAGTTCGGACAGCCCGCGGTGGACCCCGGCACGCACCTGGTCGGGCGCGATCAGCCCGACGCCCTTGGGCAGGCCGGTGAGGCCGTAGGCATCGTTCTCGTACGGCCAGCGCTGGGTCAGGGCGGCGTACAGAAGTGCGCCGATCGCCTCGGTGTCCGTGCGCTGCGGGTGCTCGCACGTGATGCCGCGCAGCGCGGCCATGACGGCCAGGCCGCGGATGCGGTACTGGCCGGACTCCGTGCGCAGTACCGAGCTCGGCGTGATCCGCAGATGCGCCAGGCCCTCGCGGTGGGCGGCGGCCATGGCCTGGGAGACCTGGCTGACGAGCTGGTAGGCGTCGTGCGCTTCGAGCGGGCCGTTCGCGAAGACCGTGGTGAGCTCGGTGGCGTCCGGCAGCCATTCGTGGACGACGTAGACGAGGTCGTTCTCCTCGACGGCGTCGAGGACCTGGACGAATCGAGGGTCGCCGAGGAGCGCGGAGGAGCGGGCGGCGGACAGCACCGGACGGGCCCGCGGGTGGTCGGCGGGCAGGATGTGCACGCCGACGGCTCTGCGCAGCTTTTCGTCGACCGCGCGCCAACTGCTGAACCCGTCCAGACGGGTGACGCACTCCTCGAGGCGGTAGCGTCTGGCGAGCTTGTGGCCACTGTGCAGTTCCGGTGGCTGGGTGTCGGCCGCCGCGGCACCGGTCTCATCGGTGCTTGCGGTGTCCTTTTCCCCGCCGGATACCTTCTCGGCCTCCGCTCCGTCGTCCGTGGCCTGACCCGCCTGGGCGGTCAGCGGTTCCTCACCGCTCGTGTCGGCCACGTCGACGGCAGCCGTGCTCCGTTCCGCCACCGTCGTTCCTGCCTCCCCATCCGTTGCAGGCTCAATGAGCCAAGACAATTGTGCCCACAGTCCGCCACTATGCACGACACACGGTGGCGGCCGATGGTTGTGCCCGGTCAGCGCCCCAGCTTGGCGCGGACCATCCCGACCAGGGCATTCAGCTCTTGGATCCGCATCTTGCGGGCTGCCGCGTAGAAGACCGCCAGAAGTGCGGCGCTGCCGCCGACGAGAGCGGCGAGCGAGCCGGTGACCCCGGTGCCGAGTGCCTGCATGATGCCGTACACCACGGCCCCGGAGACGATCGTGGCCGGGACGCTGGCGCCGGCCAGCCGTGCGTAGGTGCGCACGACGCGGGCGGTGTCGAGATCGCCCCCCATCCGCTTGCTCAGGCGGCGCCAGGCCACGCCGACGCCGATGATGTATGCCAGACCGTAGGAGGCCGCCATGCCGATCACGGCCCAGCGTGCGGGAAGGATCAGGAAGCAGAGGGCGGAGGCGACTGCGTTGACGGCGGCGACGATCACCGTGTTGTAGAAGGGGGTGCGGGTGTCTTCGTACGCGTAGAAGGCGCGCAGGACGACGTACTGCACCGAGAACGGGATCAGGCCGACGCCGAAGGCCATCAGCATGTAGCCCATCGGGACACCGGCGCCGGACGAGCCGTAGACCAGGGTGCACAGCGGGATGCCGAGGGACAGGAAGCCGAACGAGATCGGGACGATGGCGACGGCGGAGGTCCGCAGACCCTGGGACATGTCGTCGCGGACGGCCGCGGTGTCGCCGTCGTTCGCGGAGCGTGCCAGGCGCGGCAGCAGCGCCGCCATCACGGAGACGGTGATGATCGCCTGCGGCATGTTCCAGATCAGCTGCGCGCTGGCGTAGGAGATGAAGCCGGTGCCCGGGTGGCCCTGCTGGTCGGCGGTGTTGCCCGCCCAGGTGGAGAGCTGGGTGACGACGAGCACGCCCGCCTGGTTGGCGAGGACGAACAGCACCGTCCACTTGGCGAGCTTGGCGGCCTTGCCCAGGCCGTGGCCGCGCCAGTCGAAGCGCAGCCGGAGCTTGAAGTCGGCGTCACGCAGGTACGGGATCATTGCCAGAGCCTGGACCACAAGGCCGAGGAGGGTGCCGAGGCCCAGCAGCCGGATGCCTTCGGCGGGGATGGTCGTGACGCCGATCTGGGATGTCTTGGCCGACCCGTAGACCCAGATGAACAGGCCGAAGGTGGCGATCATGACGATGTTGTTGAGGACCGGGGTCCACATCATCGCGCCGAAGCGGCCGCGGGCATTGAGGATCTGTCCCATCACGACATGCAGACCCATGAAGAAGATCGTCGGCACGCAGTAACGGGTGAACGCGACAGCGACCTCGTTGGCAGCGGGATCGCGGGAGATGTCGTACGAGACCAGTTTCACCAAGAGCGGTGCGGCGAACACGGCCAGGACGGTGAGCACTCCGAGGATCACGATGACGAGCGTGAGCAGGCGGTTGGCGTAGGCCTCGCCGCCGTCGTCGTCCTCCTTCATCGCGCGGACGAGCTGCGGGACGAAGACGGAGTTCAGACCGCCGCCGATGGTCAGGATGAAGATCATCGTCGGCAGCTGGTAGGCGACCTGCCAGGAGTCACCGAGGACCGCACCGCCGAGCGCCGCGACGATCAGCGCGGAGCGGATGAAGCCGGTGAGCCGGGACACCATCGTGCCGGCGGCCATTACGGCGCTGGACTTGAGCAGGCCGGAGGCGCGGCCGCCGGACGTCTTGCCCGCGGCTGCGGGGGCAGGATCCGGCGTCGGCGCGGGCTGCGGCGGTACGGCTTCCGGTCCCGGCGCCCCTGCTCCCCCGGCCGCGGCCGGGGTGGGTGCCACGGGGGCCGGTGCGGGGCGCTGGGGCTCGTACGGCTGCTGGTCCCGGAAGAGATGCGCGAAGGCATCGGGCTCCGGGCTCTCGTCGGAGGCCTGGGTGATCAGGTCGTCCACACCCACGAACTGCGTGGTCGGGGCGTCGCCGTACTGCGGGTCGGGCCGTGCGGCACGGGAGTCGGGCGACGGAGGCGCCGCCGAGAACTGCGGGTCCGGGGTGTGCCGCGCCGCGGGAGGCTGCTGGTAGAGGGGCTGCGTGGTGTGGCCGGGAGGCGGCGGGGCGTGGCCGGCACGGTCGTACGGTGCCTCGGTCAGCGGATCCTGGGCCGCCGGGCCCTGAGCGAGATGCGGGTCGTTGCGGTAGGCGTCCTGGACATAGGGGTCCTGGGCGTAGGGACCGGGAGCTGCGGGCACCTGGGGCGTCGCAGGGACCGGCCCAGCAGGGTCGCCATGGGCGTCCCGGCTGCGGTCACCGTCGTACGGCGCGTTCATCGCTGCCCCATCTCATCCGTTGCGGGCCATCCGGCCCCGCCATCTATCAACGGTCCACTTTCTCACCTGAGCCGGACGGGTCGGGGTTTTCCGAACCGGTGTCCGGCGTGGGGTCACTCGGCTGCTCGGGCTGGTTGCCGTCCGTGCCGCCGTTGTCGCCGTTCGTGCCTTCCTCGCCGTCCGGGCCTTCACCGTCGGGCCCGTCCTCGGCGGGCGCTGCGGCCATCCGCTTGCGCTGGAGGTAGATCCGTACGCCGGCGAGGACCAGCAGCAGGACGCCGCCGGCGATGACGAGCATCACTGTCGCGGTGATCTCGGTGACATTCACCTGGAACGTCATCGGGTCACCGTAGGGCTTTCCGTCCGCCGTGTAGAGCTGGGCGGTCACCCAGGCACGACCATTCGCGTTCGCGGTGGTGTCGAACTTGAACGACTGGCTGTGCCCGCCGTCCACCTTGATCTGCTGCGACTGCCCCGCGTCCAAGCGGTTGGGCTGGGACGAGGTCAGCTTCAGTGTCATGCCCTCGACGCTCTGGACGAGGTTGTTCTGCACGGTCACAGGAATCGTCGCGCTGCGCCCGGAAAGTGTCGCATCCGACTTCTGGATCAGATGGACCTTCTTGGTCAGGCCGTCGAGATAGCCGCGCACGGAGTTACGGAAGGCGCCGGCGCCGGCGCCGGTCGGGTCGCCCCGCCACTCGGTCGACATCTCCCGCATTATGGCGGTGCCGAACGGGGTCACCACCCGCTCGGGCTGGGCCAGGATCACCCGGTAGTCGTCCAGCGCGGACTGGGTGTCCTGGATCTGCCGGAAGGCTTTGGTGGGGAGTTCCTCCCTGCGCAGCGAGCCCGGGTAGGCGCCGCCGCCGGGCACGCGGCGGGTGGCCGCGGGGTCGGGCTTGGCGCTGGTCGCGTCGCTGAGGTCCAGCGGCTCCGTCCACCGCGCCGAGTCCTCCAGATTCCGCAGCGCGGTGGCCATTGCGTGAGCCTGGGCGGACGACGGCATGCGCTGCGGTGCGACGACGATGCTGCGCTGCCGGTCCGGGGCCTGGAGGTTGATCATCTGGGTCTGGGCGAGGAATTGCTGGACCGCGCGGGAGGCCTTGTCCGCCTTCGACATATCGCCCTCGAACGCCCGGGAGAGCCGCGCGTCCGCGACGATGGCGGTGTTGCCGCCGCCGATGGGCCGGGCCGCCGTCGGGGTATAGGGCAGTCCGCCGGTCTCGCGCAGGCTGTCGCTGCGGGTGATGAGGTTGTGCGCGCCGGCGGAGGTAGCGACATCGACGATCGAGGAGTCGATGGCACCGTCGACGGGCCAGGCGAAATCCGTACGCGGCGTGACGCCCAGGACGGTGTTCACGGTGCTGGCAGCGAGGTCGGTGGCCGGACCGAGGTGGCTGAGCGCGCTCGGGACGCTCTTGCCGTGGTGGGCGAGCGAGGCCAGGTCGGGGTCGGCGAACGGCAGCGCGATGACCTCGTGCGTCTTCACCGCCTTCTGGAGGTCGTTCAGCCACTGCTTGGCGACTGCCTGATTCCTGCCCGTGGGGCCGTCGGGGCCGTCGATCTTGTACGTCCTGGTCATCGCGTCAACGCTGGCGAGCAGGTCGGGATCGATGACGAAGGTCACTGGCAGGTTCTTGGCGAGCGCCACCATCTGCTGCAGTCGGCCGCCGGGCGCGAGTTCCGCGGCGAGGTCGTCGTTGCGGAAGACCGGTGTCTGTGCGGCGTCGGTCTCGGCGGTGAGGTGGGTGGAGGAGACCAGCGGCCACAGGTAGGTGAGCTGTGTCTTCTTGTCGGCGCTTCCGCTCTGCCAAGGCAGGAAGGTCCGGTCGATGCCCAGCACCTGCTCGAGGGGCGCGGTCTGGGTGCGCCCTGACAGCGAGACACCGAGCCGGTACACACCGTCGTCACCGAGGTCGAGATCCTTCACCGGCACGCTGAGGGAGAAGGAGCGGCGGTCGCCGGGATCCAGATTGTCGATCTTCTCCTTGTGCCCCTTGACCTCCGGTCCGTCGACGCCCGGTACATAGCCGGTGTGCTGGGAGGCGCGGTCGATGGCGCTGCGGCCGCTGAGAGATGAGCCACGGTGCATTCCGATGTGCGCGTGGGTGATGGTGCTGCTGCCGTCGTTGGTCAGCGTGCCGGAGACGGTGACCGTATCCGCCTTCGTGGGGGCAGACGGTGTCATCGACTCGATGGCGATGTCGACCGTGCGGGAGCCCGTGGGGGCGGCCTGTGCGGAGGGGGCCTGCGGGGCCAGCAGCAGGCCTGCGAGCAGGGGTGTTCCGGTGAACAGCGCCACGGTTCTGCGCAGCCATCGGCCGCGCGGCCGTTCAGTCCCCTGGAACCCTGCCGCCTCGGCCACGCGCTCGCCCGTCCCTCGTCGTCGTCAGTGGTCGTCGGAATGTGCGTCCCCGAATGGTAACGAGGCCCGGTGTGTCGTAGTGCCGGGGACTGCTCCACATGATCGCCACGACGGCGGCCGGACACCGCGTCCCCTCTCTTAACGTGACGCTTCCTACGGCGCGGCCACGTACCCTGTTCTGTTGTGCCGAACGCCAACAATGACCTCCCCGCCCCGCCGACCGAGCGGATGCCGCAGTCGACGAACGCGCTGAACCATGTCCAGCGCCGTGCCGTGAGCGAGCTGCTGCGGGTGTCCCCCGTTGCGGACGACCTGGCCTGCCGATTCCAGGAGGCCGGGTTCACGCTTGCCCTGGTCGGTGGTTCGGTGCGGGATGCGCTGCTCGGCCGGCTCGGCAACGATCTGGACTTCACCACCGATGCCCGCCCCGAGGACGTCCTGAAGATCGTCCGGCCGTGGGCGGACGCGGTGTGGGAGGTCGGCATCGCCTTCGGCACGGTGGGCTGCAAGAAGAGCTCATTCGACATCGAGGTCACGACCTACCGCTCCGAGGCGTACGACCGCACCTCGCGCAAGCCCGAAGTGTCCTACGGCGACTCCATCGAGCAGGACCTGGTCCGCCGGGACTTCACGGTGAACGCCATGGCGGTGCTGCTGCCGCAGAAGGAGTTCGTCGACCCGCACGGCGGGCTGGAGGACCTGGCGGCGCGTGTGCTGCGGACCCCGGGGACACCGGAGGAGTCGTTCTCCGACGATCCGCTGCGGATGATGCGCGCGGCTCGCTTCGCCGCTCAGCTGGACTTCGAGGTCGCCCCCGAGGTGGTTGCCGCGATGAAGGCGATGTCGGAGCGGATCGACATCGTCTCTGCGGAACGCGTACGGGACGAGCTGAACAAGCTGATCCTCGGGGCGCACCCGCGCAAGGGCCTGCGGCTGCTCGTCGATTCCGGGCTGGCGGACCGGGTGCTGCCCGAGCTGCCCGCGCTGCAGCTGGAAAGTGATGAGCATCACCGCCACAAGGACGTCTACGAGCACTCGCTGACCGTCCTGGAGCAGGCCATCGATCTCGAAGAGGGCGGGCCCGATCTGGTGCTGCGGCTGGCGGCTCTGCTGCATGACATCGGCAAGCCCAGGACGCGGCGTTTCGAGTCGGACGGCAGGGTCTCGTTCCACCACCACGAGGTGGTGGGGGCGAAGATGACCAAGAAGCGGATGACCGCGCTGAAGTACTCCAACGACATGGTCAAGGACGTCTCGCGTCTGGTCGAGCTGCACCTGCGCTTCCACGGATACGGGACGGGCGAGTGGACGGACTCCGCGGTCCGTCGCTACGTGCGGGATGCCGGCCCGCAGCTCGAGCGTCTGCACAAGCTGACGCGCTCGGACTGCACCACCCGGAACAAGCGCAAGGCCAGTGCGCTGTCGCGTGCGTACGACGGACTTGAGGAGCGCATCGCGCGGCTCCAAGAGCAGGAAGAGCTGGATGCGATCCGTCCGGACCTGGACGGCAACGACATCATGCAGATCCTGGGGATTGCGCCAGGGCCGGAGGTCGGCAAGGCCTACAAGCAGATGCTGGAGCTGCGACTGGAGCGCGGCCCCATGGAGCGGGACGAGGCCGTTGCCGCTCTGAAGGAGTGGTGGGCGGCTCAGGGCTGATATTTCACGTGAAACATGCGTCGATGAACCGACATGTTTCACGTGAAACATGGGGCGGTGTTTCACGTGAAACACCGCCCCGCGGCTTGAAGCGCTTGCCTCAGACGCCCTTCGTGCAGAGCAGGAAGTCGGGACCCTCGCCGGTCTCGGCGTAGAACCCGGTGGCGTCAGGTACCTTGCGGCACTCGGTCTCGGCGCTCGACTGGGTGAAGAAGCCGTCGATCTTCTTCGCGACCTTGGACTCCGCTTCGGAGGAGGAGCAGTCCACGACCTCCATGCGCTCTGTGGACGACGACGCCGCCTTCAGGCAGTCGCCCACGCCGCGGTCTCGGCATCGTCCTGGCTCGCGATCCATCCGCCTACCACCACCACGGCGAACAGCACGACGTAGGCAATGGACTTGACGGTCTTGAAGGACACCCCGGACCGTCGGGCCGGCGGAGGGACCGGAGCCCCTGGGTAGCCGCCGGGCTGGCCGTACGGCGCAGGGTGCGGGGCGTACTGCACGCCGGCCGGACCTTGCGGCTGGCCGTACGGGGCATGGGGAGCTTGCGGATAAGGGCTTTGACCGTACGGCTGCTGACCGTAAGGCGCCTGACCATACGGATCCTGGCCTTGAGGCGGCGTGGCCATGGGATCCCCCGATATTCAGATGTGTTGGCTCATGTAGGACGCCCGTAAAGTGGCCCCCAGGCCCCGAGGGGGCGGTGCCTAACGGCGCCCAAAGCGGATCAATGCCGCGGCGACGATCGCGTAGAGAACGGTCACCACGACAACCAGCGCGACAGACCGTCCGCTCGGCGGCAGTATGAGGGCCGCGACCGCCGCCGCACCGACGAAGGCAACATTGAACAGCACGTCGTAGATGGCGAAGATCCGGCCGCGGAAGGCGTCGTCGACCGACGACTGCACCACCGTGTCCGTGGAGATCTTGGTCCCCTGTGTGCTGAGGCCGAGCACAAACGCGCCGGTGAGCATCGGCTCGGGGGCGAAGAACAGCCCAAGGCCCGGCACCAGCACGGCTCCCATGGCCGCACAGCAGGCAATCCATCGGAACGGGCCGAGCCGATCGACCGCCCAGGGAGTGACGAGAGCGGCCGCGAAGAAGCCCACCCCGGACACCACGACCGTGATCCCGAGCAGGGCCAGGCCATCGGCTTCGGTGTCGGCCCAGGAGTAGCGGCACAGCATCAGCACCGTGACCAACAGGGCTCCGTAGCAGAAACGGATCACCGTCATCGCCGTCAGGGCGCGGGTGGGTGTGTGCCGCTCCTTGAGGTGGCGCAGGCCGTCCACAAGTCCCCGCGCGGTACTCAACAGGGCTTCCCTCAGGTGCGGTTGGAGCCGGGAAGGGTCGGGCCCGAGGAGCTCCGGCGCCATGCGCAGGGCAGTGAGGGACGAACAGAAATAAAGGGCCGAGCCAAGCAGCACGACGAAGGCATCCACATGCGAACCGGCCAGCCGGACGGCGAATGCCAGCCCGCCGCCGGCCGTTGCGGCCAGTGTCCCGGCCGTGGGGGCGACGGAGTTGGCCATCACCAGCTGCTGTTCGCCGTCGACCACGCGGGGCAGCGCGGCCGAAATTCCGGCCAGAACAAAGCGGTTCACGGCCGTCACGGAGAGGGCCGAGGCGTAGAAGAGCCAGTCGGGGACATGGGTCACGATCAATGCGGCCGTCGCGGCGGCCAGCAGTGCGCGCAGCAGATTTCCGTACAGCAGCACCTGGCGGCGGCGCCAGCGGTCGAGCAGTACTCCGGTGAACGGTCCTAGGAGGGAGTACGGCAGCAGCAGGATGGCCATGGCGGAGGCAATGGCTGCAGGCGAGGTCTGCTTCTCGGGTGAGAAGACGACGTATGTGGCGAGCGCGACCTGGAAGACGCCATCGGCAGCCTGGGACAGGAGCCGTACGGCAAGGAGGGAACGGAAGTCGCGTAGCCGGAGTAATACGCGGAGAACGCGCACTGCATGCATGGCGCACAGCCTCACACAGGCCGCAGGCCCCCGGGGGGAATTCCCGGGGGCCTGCGGAGGAGGGTGTGGCGAACGCCTTAGCGCTCGACCTCGCCCTGGATGAACTTCTCGACGTTCTCCCGCGCCTCGTCGTCGAAGTACTGCACCGGCGGGGACTTCATGAAGTACGAGGACGCCGAAAGGATCGGGCCGCCGATGCCCCGGTCCTTCGCGATCTTCGCGGCGCGCACGGCATCGATGATGACACCGGCGGAGTTCGGGGAGTCCCAGACCTCGAGCTTGTACTCCAGGCTCAGCGGAACGTCACCGAACGCGCGGCCTTCGAGGCGGACGTAGGCCCACTTGCGGTCGTCCAGCCAGGCCACGTAGTCCGACGGGCCGATGTGGACGTTGTCCTCGCCCAGCTCGCGGTCCCTGATCTGGGAGGTGACGGCCTGCGTCTTGGAGATCTTCTTGGACTCGAGGCGGTCGCGCTCGAGCATGTTCTTGAAGTCCATGTTGCCGCCGACGTTCAGCTGCATCGTGCGGTCCAGGACGACGCCCCGGTCCTCGAAGAGCTTGGCCATCACGCGGTGCGTGATGGTGGCGCCGACCTGCGACTTGATGTCGTCACCGACGATCGCGACACCGGCCTCGGTGAACTTGTCCGCCCATTCCTTGGTGCCGGCGATGAAGACCGGGAGGGCGTTGACGAACGCAACCTTGGCGTCGATGGCGCACTGGGCGTAGTACTTCGCGGCGTCCTCGGAGCCGACAGGGAGGTAGCAGACCAGAACGTCGACCTGCTTGTCCTTGAGGACCTGGACGATGTCGACCGGGGCCTCAGCGGACTCCTCGATGGTCTGGCGGTAGTACTTGCCCAGGCCGTCGAGGGTGTGACCGCGCTGGACCGTTACGCCGGCGTGCGGCACATCGCAGATCTTGACGGTGTTGTTCTCGCTGGCGCCGATGGCGTCCGAGAGGTCGAGGCCGACCTTCTTGGCGTCGACGTCGAAGGCCGCCACGAACTCGATGTCACGCACGTGGTAGTCGCCGAACTGCACGTGCATGAGGCCGGGCACGCGGCTCTTCGGGTCGGCGTCCTTGTAGTACTCGACGCCCTGTACCAGCGAGGCGGCGCAGTTGCCCACGCCGACGATGGCTACGCGAACCGAACCCATTCCGGTTGCTCCCTGTGTTCTCGATGAGGTCCTGGCGCTGCAGGGCCTCATGTGGTGGTGTCATCGGACGGATCCGGCCGGGTACCACCCCGGTGCCGGGGCAGGCCGCCCGCATCTTCTGACTTCTTGTCCTGCTCTGCGGGATCCGGTACGCGCTGATCGCGTCCGGTGCGCTCACTCTCGATGAGCTCGTTCAACCAACGGACCTCGCGCTCCACAGACTCCATGCCGTGACGCTGAAGTTCGAGGGTGTAGTCGTCCAGCCGCTCGCGGGTCCTGGCCAGAGAGGTGCGCATCTTCTCGAGGCGCTCCTCCAGCCGGCTGCGCCGGCCTTCCAGCACACGCATCCGGACATCCCGCGACGTCTGACCGAAGAATGCGAAGCGGACGCCGAAGTGCTCGTCCTCCCACGCATCCGGTCCGGAGTGGGCGAGCAGCTCCTCGAAGTGCTCTTTGCCCGCTGCGGTCAATCGGTAGACGATTTTCGCCCGGCGCCCTGTGAGCGCCGCGGCGGGCGCGCCCTCCGGGGCGTCGCCCGTCTCCTCGATGAGCCAGCCGCTCGCGACCAGCGCCTTGAGGCAGGGGTAGAGGGTGCCATAGCTGAACGCCCGGAAGACCCCGAGCGAGGTGTTGAGCCGTTTTCGCAGCTCATAGCCGTGCATCGGAGACTCGCGGAGCAGACCGAGGACGGCGAACTCGAGGATGCCGGAACGTCTGCTCATCCTCCGCCTCCTCGGCCCGGTGCGTTCTTTATCTCGTGCTGATGTATCGACTCGATACATCCAGACGATAGAACGGTGACCCGAATGGAACAAGCGGGGGTGCGGTGAACGGCATCACATCACCGATTCGCTCTACGTGGCCTGACTGATTTGGAGTGAATTTCAACCCTGGGCAGGTTTTGGCGGTGCGTAGTCTGTGCGGCATGCAGACTGCCGGGAACCGCGGGCCCATATTTGGCGTCCTCGTCCCCGGTGTAGTGCGGCCCTCACCCCACGAGTGGGCCGCACATCGGGGGGACCTGAAGACAACTGCCGCCTTCAGGCGACGAGAAAGCGCGCCTGCCCGAGGAGTAACCGTTCCATGAGCGAGCACCGTCGCAAACCGCCGCAGCCGCAAGGTGGCGGACGTGCCGCGGCCCGACGCGCCGCACAGCAGTCATCAGGGCGTCGTGCCGCGCCCTCACGTGGCTCTGCTGCCGGTCCTCCGCCCAGTTCCGATCCGCATGATCAGGAGCAACCGTTCGGTGGACGCGCCGAGGCCCGCCGGGCCGCGCAGCGCGGCGGCCGCCGGCGGGCACCCGATTCCGCTGCGATGGCCGGTGGTGGGTCCGGCAGTCATGGCGGCGGCGGCCGTCGTGGCGGTGGTGGCGGAGGCGGGCCGGAAGGAGGCCGAGGGCGCGGACGCGGCAGCGGGAAACCCGCCAAGAAGCGCTTCATCGACTATCCGCGCGCCAATCGCAGTGGCTGGCGCCGCTTTGTGCCGTCGTGGAAGCAGGTTGCCAGTCTGTGTGTCGGTTTCACCGGCCTGATCGTCGGAGCGGCCGGTGTTGCGCTGGCCATGGTGACCGTTCCCAACGAAAACGACGCGGCCCGAGCGCAGAACAACGTCTACCTCTGGTCCGACGGCTCGGTCATGGCCCGCGATGGTGAGACAAACCGACAGAACATCACGATAGGCGATATTCCTCCCTCTATGCAGAATGCGGCGATCTCTGCGGAGAACGCGTCGTTCCGCGACGACTCGGGTGTGGACCCCATGGGTATCGCGCGTGCCCTGGTCAACATGGCCAAGGGCGGCGAGACCCAGGGCGGGTCGACCATCACTCAGCAGTACGTCAAGAACGCGATGCTGAGCCAGGAGCAGACCCTCGACCGCAAGTTCAAGGAGCTGTTCATCTCGATCAAGGTCGGCTGGCGGATGTCCAAGGACGAGATCCTCCAGGGGTACCTGAACACCAGCTACTACGGTCGCGGCGCCTATGGGATCCAGGCAGCGGCTCAGGCGTACTACAGCAAGGACGCAAAGGACCTCGAACCGGACGAGAGCGCCTTCCTGGCGACCGTGCTCAAGGGCGCCAACCTCTACGACCCGGCAGGCGGAACCGGCCAGAACGCCACCCGGGAGGCGAACACCAAACGGGCCAAGGCGCGGTGGACCTGGATCCTCGACCGCGAGGTTGCCAATGGCCACATGACGAAGAAGGACCGGGCCCAATACCCGCTGGACAAGTTCCCCACGCCCAAACAGCCGAAGCCGGTGGCCAGCAAGAGTGGCCAGATCGGCTACTTGATGGACACGGCGAAGAAGTATGTGCTGAAGCACGCGGCGGGGGACCTGAACGAGGCCAAGTTCGACAAGGGCGGATACACGATCCGTACGACCTTCGACGAGAAGAAGACCAACCAGCTCGCGGCCGCGGTGAAGAAGGTCAACAAGCGGTACATCGACCCGGACAAGCGCGCCAAGGACAAATACGTCCAGTTCGGTGGTGCCTCCGTGGTGCCGGGAGATGGCAAGATCGTCGCGCTCTATGGCGGTGAGGGCTACGACAAGGGACACTTCAGCAACAACGCCGACACCTACGGTGTGCCGGTCGGCTCGACGTGGAAGCCGTTTGTGCTTGCGGCCGCGATGAAGTACGGCACCGTCAAGAGCAATGGTCAGGGGATCTCGCAGGCGAGCCATTACAACGGCAATGACCATCTCAAGGTAATGAAGGCCGATGGCAGCTATGTGACGAAGCGGGACAACTCGCCCTTCTTTCAGGAGAACGAGAGCGCCCATCGCTGGGGCTATATCCCCTTGACCAAGGCGATGGAGCAGTCCGTGAACACCCCGTTCGTCCAGCTCGCGATGGATGTCGGGATGGACAAGGTCAAGGAAACGGCAGAGCTGGCGGGTATCTCGAAAGAGAGCTTCGACAAGAACCTCAACCCGTCGTTCGCCCTGGGCACCTCCACGCCGAGCGCGATCCGGATGGCCGACGCCTATGCGACCTTCGCCAACTCGGGGGAGAAGTACGAGCCGTATTCCGTGACCCAGCTGACGTACAAGGGCGAGAGCAAGGCGGGATTCGAGAAGCCCAGGTCGGAATCGGCTATTGATCCCCAAATCGCCGACAACGTGACCAGCGTGCTGCAGAACGTGATCAAGAACGGTACAGCGAAGGACGCCCGTCGACTGGGCAAGCCGGCCGCGGGCAAGACCGGTACCACTGACGAGAACAAGTCGGCCTGGTTCGTCGGCTACACCAAGAAGCTGTCGACGGCCATCACGATGTTCCGTGAGGATGCGCAGAATCCGCGTCAGCTCTCCATGAACGGTGTCGGTGGCTTCGACTCGATCCACGGTGGCGCACTGCCCACCGAGGTGTGGACCGAGTACATGCTGCAGGCGATGAAGAACGTCCCCGCGGAGCCGTTCCCGGCTGCCGTGCCCATCGGCGAGCGAGTGGACGAGGCGGGCATGCCCTCTCCGACGCCCACTCCCACGCCGTCGGAGACGCCGTCGGAATCCCCGTCCGAGACACCGAGCGAGTCCGCCTCCCCGGGTGACTCGCCGAGCCCCTCCCCGAGCGATACCTGCTCCAGGTGGGACATCAACTGTGGAGACAACGGTGGCGGTATGGGTAACGGCGGAGGCAATGGTGGCGGACCTGGTGGTAGCACCGGAGGCGACACAAGTCCGACGCCTGATCCCACCGACGGTGGTGGCATCTTCGGTGGCCCCAGCGGCAGCTAGCGACCATGACCGCGAGATGTTTCACGTGAAACACGCAGACTGTTTCACGTGAAACATGGACTCATGAAGCCCCCGACCCGGGATGACCGGGCGGGGGCTTCGCCGTCTTCGGCCGAGGCCTGTACGGCAGGATGGGGCCATGACGAGCGTGCGACAGGACGAGCCTGTACGGCCGACGAAGCGGGATGAGGTGGCGGCGGCCGGGAGCGAGCTGATCGGAGGGCCGATCGGTCGGCGCGCGCTGCTCGGGACGAACTGGCTGACACCGGTGCGGGTCATCGCGCTGGTCGCCATCGGCATGTTCGCACTCGGTATGGTCCAGAAGCTGCCCTGCTACAACGGCGGGTGGTTCTTCGGCGCCACGACCCAGTACACCCACGCCTGCTATTCCGACATTCCCCATCTCTATGTGGGGCGGGGTTTCGCCGACGGGCTGATCCCGTATTTCCAGCGGCTGCCCGGCGACATGGAGTATCTCGAGTACCCCGTCCTGACCGGTCTCTTCATGGAGGTCGCCTCGTGGATGACCCCGCACCCGGGATCGATCCAGGAACGCGTACCCAGTGAGCAGATCTACTGGCTGGTCAATGCCGGGATGCTGATGGTCTGCGCCGCCATCATGGCGGTCTGCGTGGCCCGTACCCACCGTCGCCGTCCCTGGGACGGTCTGCTTGTCGCCCTGGCGCCGGCCTTCGCCCTCACCGCCACCATCAACTGGGACCTGCTGGCGGTCGCCCTGACCGCTGCGGGAATGCTGATGTGGTCCCGCAGCCGCCCGCTGACGGCCGGCGTCCTGATCGGCCTGGCGACCGCCGCGAAGCTGTACCCGGTGCTGTTGCTGGGGCCGCTGCTGGTGCTGTGCTGGCGCGCGGGAGCGTGGCGGGCGTACGGCAGAGCCACGGCCGGGGCGGTGGCAGCCTGGCTCGTGGTGAATCTGCCGGTGATGATCACGCACAATGCGACCGGATTCCACATCCGGGAGGGCTGGGCGAAGTTCTACACCTTCAGTCAGGAGCGGCCGATCGACTTCGGCTCGCTCTGGCTCCTGATTTCGCAGCGCACCGGGAACCCCCTGGAGAATGCCAACACCTATGCCACGCTGCTGATGATCGTCGGTTGCGGCGTCATCGGACTGCTGACTCTCTATGCACCACGGCGGCCGCGCTTCGCGCAGCTCGCGTTTCTTGTCGTGGCGCTGTTCATCCTCACCAACAAGGTCTATTCGCCGCAGTACGTCCTGTGGCTGATCCCGCTTGCCGCCCTGGCCCGCCCGCGCTGGCGGGACTTCCTGATCTGGCAGGGCTGTGAGGTCATGTACTACCTGGGGATCTGGATGTACCTCGCCTACACCAGCAACGGCGACAAGCACCAGGGGCTGCCGCCGGAGGGCTATCAGCTCGCCATCGTGCTGCACCTCCTGGGCACGCTCTACCTCTGCGCCGTGGTCGTACGGGACATCCTGATGCCGGAGCGCGATGTGGTGCGCAGGGACGGTGACGATGATCCGTCCGGCGGTGTGCTGGACCGGGCGCCCGATGCGTTTGTGCTCGGCCAGGCCGCTCACGAGCCGCGGCACGCGGCGCACTTCCAAGAGGCTGCAACGGTGCGCTGGGGCGCGGTACGGAAGTAGGCCTCGGTCGGCGGATACGTATCGGGCCCCGTGCCGCAGAGGATGTCTGCGGCACGGGGCCCTTGGCGTTACGGAGGACGGCTCAGCGGTCCACGATGCGGTCGAACTGGGTGGTGGTGTGCCGCAGATGGGCCACCAGCTCCTCGCCGACCTGCGGCTCGGGCGCATCCGCCGGTACGAACAGGATCGACACCTGCATGTGCGGCGGCTCCGCGAACCAGCGCTGCTTACCGGCCCATACATATGGCGCCAGATTGCGGTTGACGGTCGCCAGACCCGCCCGGGCCACGCCCTTGGCACGGGGCATCACCCCGTGCAGCGCCTTGGGCGACTCCAGGCCCACGCCGTGCGACGTGCCGCCGGCCACCACGACCAAGTAACCGTCGGAGGCCGCCTTTTGCTGGCGGTAGCCGAAGCGGTCACCCTTTGCGACACGGGTGACATCGAGGACCGAGCCGCGGTACTCGGTGGCCTCATGGTCGCCGAGCCACAGATACGTGCCGATCCGCGCGCGGAAGCGGGTCTGCGGGAACTGCTGCTGGAGCCGGGCGAGCTCTTGGGCCTTGAGGTGGCTCACGAACATGGTGTGCAGCGGGAGACAGGCGGCGCGCAGCCGGTCCATCCAGCCGATGACCTCCTCGACCGCGTCGGACCCATCGGTGCGGTCCAGCGGCAGATGGATCGCAAACCCTTCGAGCCGGACGTCCTCGATGGCCGCGGCCAGCTTCGGCAGGTCCTCCGGCTTGACGCCGTGCCGCTTCATGCTGCTCATGACCTCGATGACGACCCGGGCGCCGACCAGGCCGCCGACACCCTCGACCGAGGAGACCGAGCGGATCGCCCGGTCCGGCAGCGGCACCGGCTCCTCGCCGTGCCGGAAGGGGGTCAGGACGAGCAGGTCGCCGCTGAAGAAGTCCTTGATCCGGGCCGCTTCGTAGGTCGTACCGACCGCGAGAATGTCGGAACCCAGGCGGGTCGCCTCTTCGGCGAGGCGCTCATGGCCGAAGCCGTAACCGTTGCCTTTGCAGACCGGGACCAGCCCGGGGAACTGCTGGAGCACGCTCTGCTGGTGTGCCCGCCAGCGCGCGGTGTCGACGTAGAGAGTGAGCGCCATGGCCGGGCCCGGGACCTTTCTCGTAGCTGGGTGTCTCAGGGTACGAACGGTGCGGTGGAGCTGTCGGCGTTGCGCAGGCTATCGGCGGTACGACATCGCGATGTCGAACGCCTTCTGCATGAGCTTGTTGAGCGGGAAGTCCCACTCGCCGAGGTACTCCGCTGCCTGCCCACCGGTGCCGACCTTGAACTGGATCAGGCCGAAGAGATGGTCGTTCTCGTCCAGGGAGTCGCTGATGCCGCGGAGGTCATAGACCGAGGCGCCGAGCTTGTAGGCGTCCTGCAGCATCTGCCACTGCATTGCGTTGGAGGGGCGGACCTCCCGGCCGATGTTGTCGGAGGCGCCGTAGGAATACCAGACGTGCCCGCCGACGACCAGCATCGTCGCGGCGGAGAGGTTTACGCCGTCGTGCCGCGCGAAGTACAGCCGCATGCGGTTGGGGTCCTCGGTGTTGAGGGCCTTCCACATGCGCTGGAAGTAGCTGAGCGGCCGCGGCTTGAACCGGTCACGCTCCGCGGTGATCTCGTAGAGCCGCTGCCATTCGGCCAGATCGTCGTAACCGCCCTGGACGACCTCGACGCCAGCCTTCTCGGCCTTCTTGATGTTGCGGCGCCACAGCTGGTTGAAGCCCTTGTGGACCTCCTCCAGGGAACGGTCTGCCAGCGGCACCTGGAAGACATAGCGGGGCTGTACATCGGCGAATCCGGCGCCGCCCTCCTCGCCCTGCTGCCAGCCCATGCGGCGCAGCTGGTCGGCCACCTCGAAGGCGCGCGGCTCGATGTGGGTCGCCTCCACGTCGCGCAGGCGCTTGACGTCCTGGTTCTGGATGCCGGCCTTGATCGCCGCGGCGTCCCAGCGCCGGATGATGACCGGCGGGCCCATCTTCACGGTGAAGGCGCCCTGCTGCTTGAGGTGCGTGAGCATCGGCTGCAGCCAGTCCTTGAGGTTCGGCGCGAACCAGTTGATGACCGGGCCCTCGGGGAGATAGGCGAGGTAGCGCTTGACGCGGGGGACCTGGCGGTAGAGGACCAGACCCGCGCCGACCAGCTCGCCGCTCGTGTCGAACCAGCCCAGGCTCTCCGACCGCCATTCGGCCTTGACGTCCGCCCAGGCAGGGACCTGCATGTGGCTGGCCGCGGGCAGGCTCTGGATGTATGCCAGATGCTGCTCTCGACTGATGGTCCTCAGGGTCAGGGTCATGCGGGGCGCTCCTCGGCAGGTGTGTCCCCATTGTCGGGGCTCCGGCTCTCGCGCCGAAGCCTACTGTGACCGGGGAGCGCCCCGACTGGGCCGTGCAGGCACGGGCCCGTACGGCTCCTGATCCGTTGTGCTAACCGATGATGCCGCCGAAGAGGCCGCCGTGTGCCAGGCCGAGGTAGAAGCCGAAGGCCGCTGCCCCGAGCCCGATGATCAACAGGAAGCGTTCGCCCGTCGTCGACGAGATGAACTGGCCCCAGAGGCCGGTGCCGATTCCGACCAGGCCGACCCAGGAGCTGAGCAGGTGCAGGCTGGGGGAAAGAGTGGCGAAGGCGGCGATCGCGCCGAGGACTACGGTCACGACGGCGAGGGTGTTCTCGACGGGATGAGCCTGACCGTCGCTGTTGAGCAGCGAGATCAGGCTGCGCTGGGTCCTTACTGCCTGTGCCATACGGCACCTCCGATGACAAGGCGGCGCACTGTAACGCCGCTCACACCCGTTGTGTTCCAGGTTGAGGGGTGTACCCCTCGGATTTCAACCGGAAGGCCTGCGGCAGGTACTCTGTACGATCTGCGCCTCTGTCTGTCCGGATACTCCGGCCGGGCTCGGTGCGGAACGCATCATGACCCTCCTGCCACGGAACGACCGTGGCCGCTGAGTCCAAAGGAGGTGGGTTCTACATGCGTCACTACGAGGTGATGGTCATCCTCGACCCCGATCTCGAGGAGCGCGCTGTCTCCCCGCTGATCGAGAACTTCCTCTCCGTCGTCCGTGAGGGCAACGGAAAGGTCGAGAAGGTCGACACCTGGGGCCGTCGTCGTCTCTCGTACGAGATCAACAAGAAGCCCGAGGGCATCTACTCGGTCATCGACCTGCAGGCCGAGCCTGCGGTCGTCAAGGAGCTCGACCGTCAGATGAACCTGAATGAGTCGGTCCTTCGGACCAAGGTCCTCCGTCCCGAGACCCACTGAGCGCGCAAGCGTCCAGCGGTAACCGGGTTCGAGTAGCAGCAACACCAGCAGCCAGCAGCACACCCGCCGAGAGGTTCCCCTAATGGCAGGCGAGACCGTCATCACGGTTGTCGGCAATCTTGTCGACGACCCCGAGCTGCGCTTCACCCCGTCCGGTGCGGCGGTCGCGAAGTTCCGCGTCGCGTCCACCCCCCGCACCTTCGACCGTCAGACCAATGAGTGGAAGGACGGCGAGAGCCTGTTCCTGACCTGCTCGGTGTGGCGTCAGGCGGCGGAGAACGTCGCCGAGTCCCTTACGCGGGGTACCCGCGTGGTCGTGCAGGGCCGCCTCAAGCAGCGGTCGTACGAGGACCGCGAGGGCGTGAAGCGCACGGTCTACGAGCTCGACGTCGAGGAAGTGGGCGCGAGCCTGAAGAACGCCACGGCCAAGATCACCAAGACTGGTGGTCGCGGTGGCCAGGGCGGCGGCTTCGGCGGCGGTCAGCAGGGCGGCGGCCAGGGTGGCGGCAGCTGGGGCGGAAGCCCCGGCGGCGGTCAGCAGGGCGGCGGTGCTCCCGCCGACGACCCGTGGGCGAGCAGCGCTCCTGCCGGCGGTGGCCAGCAGGGTGGCGGCGGTGGCTGGGGCGGTGGCTCCGGCGGTTCCGGCGGTTCCGGTGGCGGCTACTCGGACGAGCCGCCCTTCTAGGTCCGTACAGCCGGCGCGTCTCCGCGTTGTTTCACGTGAAACAACGTCGTGGAACGGCCGGGGGCCTTGAGGGCGTCAGCACAAACTTCTTGAACTCACTGGAGAGAGACAATGGCGAAGCCGCCTGCTCGCAAGCCTAAGAAGAAGGTTTGCGTGTTCTGCAAGGAGAAGATCTCCTACGTTGACTACAAGGACACGAACCTGCTGCGGAAGTTCATCTCCGACCGCGGCAAGATCCGTGCCCGCCGAGTCACCGGCAACTGCACTCAGCACCAGCGTGACGTCGCCACGGCCGTGAAGAACAGCCGTGAGATGGCGCTGCTGCCCTACACGTCCACCGCGCGATAAGGGAAGGGTGACCGACAAATGAAGATCATCCTCACCCACGAGGTCTCTGGCCTCGGCACCGCCGGCGACGTCGTTGACGTCAAGGACGGGTACGCCCGTAACTACCTGGTCCCGCGTGGTTTCGCGATCCGCTGGACCAAGGGTGGCGAGAAGGACGTCGCGCAGATCCGTCGCGGTCGCAAGATCCGCGAGATCGCCACGATCGAGCAGGCCAATGAGGTCAAGGGCCAGCTCGAGGGCGTCAACGTGAAGCTGGCCGTGCGTGCCGGCGACGCGGGCCGCCTGTTCGGCTCCGTCACCCCGGCCGACGTCGCCTCGGCGATCAAGGCTGCCGGTGGTCCGGACGTCGACAAGCGTCGTGTCGAGCTCGGTTCGCCGATCAAGACCCTGGGCGCGCACCAGGTGTCCGTGCGTCTGCACGCCGACGTTGTTGCGAAGCTCGGCGTCGAGGTCGTTGCCGCGTAATCGCAGCACCACAGCACAACGCTGAAGGGCCGTACCCCTCACAAGGGGGTACGGCCCTTCGCCGTGCTCGGGTGAGGCAGGCCGGGGATCAGTCCATGTCCTGGGCGTGCTTGTACAGCTCGGCGACGTCGTCGTCGAAGTACGCGGCGTAGGAGACATCGTCCTCGTCGCCGCCGCCTTCATGGCCGCCCAGCACACCGATGACCGTGCCGGTGTGGCTCTTGGGGTCGTAGTCGGCCAGCCAGGGGCTGCCGCTGGTGCCGCCCTCGAAGTCGGTGCACTGGATGCGCAGCTGGGTGTTGCTGAACTTTGTGGTGCGGTTCTGGCAGGAGATCGGGGTATTGCGGCTGGTGGGATAGCCAGTGATCTTGACCTCGTTGTCGAAGCCGCGGTCGATGCCGAGGGTGTTGCCGCCGAGGACGTCCTGGATCTGCGTGCCGTCGTTCTTGTCGAGTATGAGGAAGGCGACATCGAGGTCCTCATCCTGCGACTTGGCCCAGCGGTGGTCGACGATCACCTTCTTGACCTTCCACAGGCCGGTGGGCTCTTTGCCGTTTCGGTAGTCGGGGGCGAAGACGAGGTCGTCCACCGTGGTCCCGGCGTCGGCATCGAAAGCGCAGTGTGCGGCGGTGATCAGCATGTTCCGGCCGGGGCTCTGCACGACGCTCGCGGTGCAGAAGTGGTCGCCGCGGTCGTCCTTCTCGAAGACCACGCCGACCCGGGCGTTCTGCTCTGTTCTGCGCGGGGTGTAGGCGCTGCCGTCGTCGGCCGGGGCCGTCGCGGCGGGGTCCTGGTCCTGGGGATCCTGGCCCGATTCGCCGGACTTCCCGAAGCTGCTGCGGCCGCCGTTGCTGTTGATCGAATCGGCGTCCTCCGTGGCGTAGCCCACCACAGCGGCTGTCACGATGACGAGGAACGTCAGGGGCAGGACGGATTTCCTGGCGAGGGCGCGCACAGGGTCATTATCGACAGCCACTCGCGGTTACGGGACAGTTCAGCGGGAGGCCCCGGTCACAATCCACCGGCCGGAGCGGGTGCGCAGCCAGAGCGTCAGCATGCGCACGGTCATCATCAAAGCCATCGCCCACCAGAGGGCGACCAGTCCACCGCCGAGGGCGGGCACGGCCAGCGCCACCGGCGCGAACAGGGCGAGCGTCACCACCATCGCCCGGGCGAGATACGGGCCGTCACCTGCGCCCATGAGGACGCCGTCGAGTATGAAGACGACGCCGGAGATCGGCTGGGTGAGCGCGACGACCAGGAGTGTGGCCATCAGGGGACGGTGGACGGCGGGGTCGGCACTGAACAAGGGGATGAACAGCGGTCGGGAGAGCGCGACCAGCACCCCGAGGACCAGGCCGGAGGCGATGCCCCACTGGACCATGCGGCGGCAGGCGGCCCTGGCGCCGTTGCGGTCGCCCGCACCGAGACAGCGCCCTATGATCGCCTGGCCGGCTATGGCTATTGCGTCCAGGGCGTAGGCCAGCAGCGACCAGAGTGTGAGCACGATCTGGTGGGCGGCGATCTCGGCGTCACCGAGGCGGGCGGCGACGGCGGTGGCGATCATCAGCACCGCGCGCAGGGAGAGGGTCCGCACCAGCAGCGGGACGCCGGCCTGTGCACAGGCGCGTATCCCCGCCGCGTCGGGGCGGAGCGAGGCGCCGTTGCGCCGTGCCCCGCGGATCACCACGGCGAGGTAGGCGGCGGCCATGCCGCACTGGGCGATGACGGTGCCCCAGGCGGAACCCGCGATGCCGAGGCCGGCACCGTAGACCAGAGCCGCGTTGAGTGCGGCGTTGGCGGAGAAGCCGCCGATGGCGACGTACAGCGGGGTTCTGGTGTCCTGGAGGCCGCGGAGCACGCCGGTGGCGGCCAGCACGACGAGCATCGCGGGGATGCCGAGGGCGCTGATGCGAAGGTAGGTGGTGGCGTACGGGGCGGCGGTGCCGGAAGCGCCGAAGGCCTCGACGAGCCCGGGGGCGGTGGGCAGTACGGCGGCGATGACCGCGGCGCCGAGGAGAAGGGCGAGCCAGATGCCGTCCATGCCTTGTCGGATGGCGGCGGGGAGATCGCCGGCGCCGACCCTGCGGGCGACCGCGGCGGTGGTGGCGTACGCGAGGAAGACGAAGACGGAGACGGCGGACAGCAGCAGGGCGCCGGCGATGCCGAGGCCGGCCAGCTGGGGGGTGCCGAGGTGGCCGACGACGGCGCTGTCGACCATGACGAAGAGCGGTTCCGCGACGAGCGAGCCGAAGGCCGGCAGGGCGAGGGCGACGATCTCGCGGTCATGGCGGCGGTGGGCGCGCCGTGGCGTCGCGGGAGCCTGTGTCATGCGGGCAATCTAATCTTCCACAGGTAAGAGATGCAACCGCCTTGTGATCCTTACTTTCCGCTGTGCGGAGTCCTCGTCTGCGTGCCGTTTATCGTGATCTTGAACGGGTCGCCGAAGTTTTTCTCCCCCACAGGCTATGGATGAGAAAGTTGCAGGTCAGGGGCGTACGGGCGGGGTGATTGTGTGCTTGTCCACAGTAGTTTCCCCCGGCCCGTGCACAGGATCCGGGGACTTCTCCACAGCTAGAGGCCCGTCATCCACATGGCCTGTGGATAACCAGATTGGCGGACGGTGCCCGCGGGCCTACCGTTGTCCGGCACCCGCCGCCTGTTCCGGTCCGAGACCTCGTCCGAACTCGACGCGCCGTAACCGGAAGTCGGGCGTCTCGATTGTCAGAGCTGTGCCGTAAGAAAGAAGAGCACAGCAAGGTCCGCGTCGCGGACGGGAGGAGGTGCCGGGGTGAGTATGCCCGAGCCCATGGAGGACCCCTGGGCGGACTCCGGTCCGAGCGACCGGCTGCCGGCCCCCCGCTCCCGCCGAGGCGACGGAAAGGGGCGTGGCCGCGGCGACCGCCAGGACCGCGGCGACGATGACGGCGGCTCCTGGGCAGGTGGCTTCGAGCGGGTCCCCCCGCAGGATCTGGACGCGGAGCAGTCGGTGCTGGGCGGCATGCTGCTGTCCAAGGACGCCATCGCCGACGTCGTCGAGGTCCTCAAGGGCGAAGACTTCTACCGCCCCGCCCATGAGCTGGTCTTCCAGGCGATCCTCGACTTGTACGCCAAGGGCGAGCCGGCCGACCCGATCACCATCGCGGCGGAGCTGACCAAGCGCGGCGAGATCGGCCGGGTCGGCGGCGCCTCGTATCTGCACACCCTCGTCCAGTCCGTGCCGACGGCTGCGAACGCCGAGTACTACGCGGAGATCGTTCACGAGCGGGCCGTGCTGCGCCGGCTGGTCGAGGCCGGCACCCGGATCACGCAGATGGGATACGCCGCGGACGGCGACGTCGACGAAATCGTCAACAGCGCACAGGCGGAGATCTACGCCGTCACCGAGCAGCGGACCAGCGAGGACTATCTGCCGCTCGGCGACATCATGGAGGGCGCCCTCGACGAGATCGAGGCGATCGGCTCGCGCCAGGGCCAGATGACGGGTGTGCCCACCGGCTTCACCGACCTGGACTCCCTGACGAACGGCCTGCACCCGGGCCAGATGATCGTGATCGCGGCCCGTCCCGCCATGGGTAAGTCGACCCTTGCGCTGGACTTCGCGCGGGCCTGTTCGATCAAGAGCAATCTGCCGAGCGTCATCTTCTCGCTCGAAATGGGGCGCAACGAGATCGCGATGCGTCTGCTGTCCGCCGAGGCGCGGGTGGCGCTGCACCACATGCGCTCCGGCAGCATGACGGACGAGGACTGGACGCGGCTGGCGCGCCGGATGCCGGATGTCTCGGCCGCGCCGCTCTACATCGACGACTCGCCCAACCTCTCGATGATGGAGATCCGCGCCAAGTGCCGCCGGCTCAAGCAGCGCAACGAACTCAAGCTGGTCGTCATCGACTATCTGCAGCTGATGCAGTCCGGCGGCTCGAAGCGCGCTGAGAGCCGTCAGCAGGAGGTTTCGGACATGTCCCGAAACCTCAAGCTGCTGGCGAAGGAGCTGGAGCTCCCGGTCATCGCGCTGTCCCAGCTCAACCGTGGCCCCGAGCAGCGCACGGACAAGAAGCCGATGGTCTCCGACCTGCGTGAATCCGGTTCGATCGAGCAGGACGCCGACATGGTCATCCTGCTGCACCGCGAGGATGCCTACGAGAAGGAGTCGCCGCGCGCGGGCGAGGCCGACCTGATCGTGGCGAAGCACCGTAATGGTCCTACGGCGACGATCACCGTGGCGTTCCAGGGGCACTACTCGCGGTTTGTGGACATGGCGCAGACGTGAGGTCTCGGGCGGCTTGGTCTCGCTTCGCGCGGCGCGGTCTCACGCGATCTTGCCGCTGACGGCGCCCGTAGGCTCACACGCCCCGTGTCGTCATCGCGGCCGTCGGCGCGCGCCAAGGGGAGTCCCTCCGGGCTCGCTCAGTCGTGTGGGCGCTTGCGGTCTTCTCCAGCGACGGTGACCAGGCGGGCGGCCTTGATCGCGCGTTGGGCGAAGACATCCTCACGGCGGTCCGCCATCTGCCGCAGCGCATCTTTGCGGTCCCGCTTGGAGAGCCGGTCGAGATACGTGTGACCGAAGAGGTGGTCGGTCTCGTGCTGCAGACACCGGGCGAAGTAACCCTCCCCCTCGATGACGAGAGGGTTGCCGTCCTTGTCGAACCCGCGGGCGACGGCACGATCGGTGCGGGGAACCGCCATGGTGGCGCCAGGCACGGACAGGCAGCCCTCGACGTCGTCAACGAGCCGGCGGCTGCCCGGATCGGGCTGGTCCAGAACCGGGTTGATGATGTGGCCGACATGCCGGATTCCGTAGTCGTCCGGACAGTCGTACACGAACAGCCGCAGGCCGACGCCTATCTGGTTGGCAGCCAGGCCGGCGCCGTCGGCCACATACATCGTCAGGAACATGTCGTCGATCAGGCTCGACAACTCGGGGGAGCCGAACTCGGTCACCTCCTGGCACGGACGGCTCAGAATCTCCTCACCCACCACCGTGACCCGGCGCACCGAACCCCGTTCCGCCTCCGGCGGCAGAGCCGGACAGGAGTCGACCGGGCGGCCTTGCACACGGACTCGCCGGTCGATGGGACGGGACCGCTCGTGACGAACAGACATCGCTGTCTCCCCTTCTGCGCACGCCACAGATGCCGCGGACGTCACCGCAGCCTGATGCCTTCGAGTAAGGACCGCTTGCAAGCCTCTTTGCAAAGTAGCAGACTTTGCAAAGTGACTCAGGATGACGTCAACACCCCGCACGACCAGCCGGGCAGCACCGGCGAAGAATTGCGCGAGCACGAGGTCCGCACGGCCCTGCTGGACCTGCTCGCCGAAGTGGGCACCGTCACGGCGACGGAAGCCGCCTCCCGGCTGGGCTACAGCTCTGGCCTCTGCTCATTTCACCTACGGCAGCTCGCACGTCACGGATACATCGAAGAGGCCCCCCACAGCGGGGGCCGCGCACGCCCCTGGCGCATGAGGCAGCGAACTCCCGCTGCCGGCAAGTCCACAGCGGAGCAGTTCGGCGACTTGGCCCGAGGGCTGGAGGACGAAAGCTGGCAGCGATGGCTGACCCAGCGAGATGAGGCACCGTCCGAATGGCGCCATGGCGAGGCCTTCAGTGCCGTCGCCTACCTGACACCCGACGAGATGAGCCGGGTCGCGGACGCGATCCGACGGGCGCTCGCGCCCTACCAGGACCGCGAACAACGCCCCCTGGCCCGGCCCGATGGCGCTCGGCCGGTGGCCCTCATCACCCGGCTGTTCCCCCTGCTTCCTCATGCGACCGGTGATGCGGACCAGGACTGAGGAGTTGCCGCCGGGCCCGGCAATATCCGGGGACAGGACGGTTGGCAGGCCGCCACGGTCCGAGACAGGAGAGGGGAAATGATGGTGCTGAACAAGAAGGGGTCCCGGCGCATCACCGTTGACGGGATCGAGTACCGCTGGCGGATCCGCAGGAAGCCCTCCTACGTGCAGGGACTCTGCTGGGCACCCATGAGCTACGCGGTCGAGGCAGCCAACGCCAACCAGTCGGGCACGACCTTGATCGTCACCAGCGGCCAGGCCCATCCCACTAACTGGTTGGGTGTCGCGGCAGCGCCCATTCGCCCAGCTGACGTTGCTGCGAGCATTCGGGAAGCGCGGAACCAAGGCTGGGATCCCGACCAGGCCGGTTCTCCGTTCCCGCTCGACCGGTCCGCAGGATTCGTCGCCCAGCCATGAGACACAGCGCAGAAGCTCGGCGCATCCCGGTCGAGCTGCCTCAGGGGCTCCAGGCCTGGTCCGCCGAGCACGAGGAACGCCAGCGATCCTGCGGAATCACGGGTGACGTCCAGCATCCGCACCGGCCAGGTCAGGCAGCAGCATCGTGATCTCCGCACCGTCGAGGACCTCCTCGACGCCATCGAGACCCTCCACGACTGGCTGGTCAGGCCGGGGACGGGGGTCAGCCACTGACCACCAGGCAGAAGGGATGCCCAGCCGGGTCGGTGAGGACCCGCCACCTCTCTTCATGCGGCTGGTGATCCGGTTTGCCGGCGCCCAGCTCGAGCAGCCGGGTCTCGGCCTCGTTCAGGTCGTCGACCGCGAAGCAGAGGTGGAGCTGCTGGGGAACGGTCTGGTCGGGCCAGCTGGGAGCCCGGTAGTCGTCGACCCGTTGAAAGCCGATGAAGAGTCCGTCCGCACGGTTGAGAGCGGCGAAGTCGGCATCGGATTTCGGATGCGGTTCGAGGCCGGTGGCCTGCTGATAGAACGCCGCCAGTGACAGCGGGTCGGGGCAGTCGAGTGTGATCGCGCTGAGTTTCATCTGCGGGGGCATGGCAACTCCGGACCGGTGGGTGAGCTCTCGCGAGGTCAGAGCCTAGAGGCGGCCGCCTGCTTGCCGACCCGACCGACCCGGCCCGACCCGCAGGCCGCCGGCGGCGAGATGAGGGCCCACACGGACGACTGGGTCTCGCCTCGCGGGTGCGGTCTCATGGGTGGCGTTGGTGCAGGTCACGGAGGCAGCAGAGAAAGGGGCCCCGGCGCCGGCCCTGTGGCCGGACACCGAGACCCATTTCAGCTATCTACGCGACTGTCTGACGCTCAGTTGCAGCCCATGCTCGAGCCGACCCCGCCGAACTGCCCACCCGGGCCGCCCTCGCCGTTGAGGATGTTGGCCGCCAGGCCGTTGAGGACTCCGATCTGGTTGAGGACGGCGACGTTCAGGTCGTGCGACCGGCACCAGTTGCCGCCGCCGTGCCCCTCGGCGGAGGCGGTGCCGGCGCCGACGAAGCTGACGCTGCCGAGGATGGCCGCCACGACGGCAGCGTTGCGAAGCTTGCGCATGTGTCCTCCATGGATTGAGCGGATGCGTTCTGTAACAGATCCACTTCGTACAGTTACCGGGAAGATAATATGAAAACTGCCCGCCCGCTCGTCGGGCTGGCATACGGGTCGTCCGGGGTTGGCCACCCGTGGCGCGCAACGCACCGAGTCCGGCCGCCGGGGTGCCGAGATCGACGCCAACTTCGTGGGACGGGGGCGGCATTGGACGGGACGTCATGGTGAGAGACCGCTGGTCAGAGCGGTGCCAGATGGGGCAGGCGGCGAGGCCCGGCACGGCTGGTCAGGTCCCTCACTCGATTGCCCGCTCGTCTCTGACGAGTCCACGGACGCTCCAGCAGGCGGCCGGGCACGCTCGTGAGGGGGCGTCAAGCCCCGGCCGAGGATGCCCCACACGCTGATTGCGGCCATGGGGCGGGAGGCAACGTGGCCGCGGGATTCACCAGCGTCAGGAGGGCCGGTGCAGGCCATTCGGGAATCCCGAGTGGTGATCGTTGCATTGGGTACCGGCGCACACATCTTCACGATGAGGAAATGGCGAAGTCCCGGAAATCGGGAGGCCGTTCTGGCTCTTTCGGGGGAGGAATGCGGTGCGGCCGGCTGCCATCATCGGGCCGTGCGCAGAATGAATCGCCCGCTTTTCGGCAGGGCCACGAAACGAGGCATGACAGGCTGGAGCCACGCGTTCCTCGGAGCGGTGCTGGGCGTGGTGCCGCTGGTGACTGCGCTGCTGTTCGCGCCGCCGGCGTGGCCGACCGCGCTGCGGATCGTGGGCTTCACGCTCGCGCTCGCGGCGGTGATCGTGGCCATGGCCTGCCCCCGCGCGGCGCGTCGGGGAAGCGTGCGGCTGGCCAATCGCCTGCTGGGGGCCGAGTTGCCCGCTCCGCTGGAGCTCCGCGCCGGGGAATCGCCCGGAGGCCGATGGGTCAACAGGCTTCGTACGGCGGCGTGGTTGGTGGCGCATATGGCGCTGGGCGGGGTGGTGACGGGGCTGACGGGTCTGCTGATGTTCACTGCCGTCACCTTTGCCTCGGTCTGGATGAGCGGCGGAGGCACCGTCGACGCTTTGGGGCAGCCCCTCACGGTGGACTCCGGGCTGCCGGGCCTGTGGGCATGGGGCGCCGTCGCCGGATGCCTGGCGGTGATCGTGGCGGTCTGCGCCGGCGCGGCTGCCGCACTCCGGCTGCTCGCACTGGTCTTCCTCGACCACCGTCCGGCAGAGCGGCTGGCCGCCGTCGAGGAACGGATGCGTCAGCTGGCCCTGCACAACCGGCTGGCTCAGGAGCTGCACGACTCCATTGGACACACCCTTACGGCGTCGACCATCCAGGCCGCCGTGGCCGGGGAGCTGCTGGAGCGCGATCCGGACGCGGCGCGCCGGGCCCTCAGCAGCATCGAGGAGACCTCCCGCGCCGCGATGGACGACCTGGACCATGTGCTCGGCGTCCTCCGGGAGGGCCGTTCGCCCCGAGCACCGCAGCCCACGCTGGGCGACCTCGGCCCCTTGGTGGAGCGGGTCCGGCGGGCCGGCGCCGAGCTGAGCGTCGAGACCTTGGGCGCGGTGGACCGTATACCGGCCACCGCTTCCCGGGAGGCGTACCGGATCGTTCAGGAGGGGCTGACCAATGCCCTGCGATACGGCACGAAGACGGGGGTTGTGCTGAAGGTCGCCGAACAGGACGGCTGGCTGACGGTGGAGCTCACCAACCCCGTTGATTCCGGTGCCGGTTGCTTCCGGTCGGGCGACCGGCGGGGGCAGGGGAACGGCCTGGCCGGGATCGCGGAGCGGGTGCGGCTGCTGCGCGGTGAGATGTCCGCCGGAACAACGCAGAGCGGGGACGGCGAGGGAGATGAGCAGGGCGGCACACGCTGGCGCCTCCTGGCCCGGATTCCGCTGCGGTCGGCGCCATGAGCCTGGCGAACGCCGCGAACGCAGCCCCGGACGGGCCGGATGCGGCCATGGACGCACCCGTGAGCGTGCTCATCGCCGACGACGAGGAGCTCACCCGTACCGGGCTGCGGGCGCTGTTGTCGGCCAAGACCGACCTGGATGTGGTCGGCGAAGCCGCCGACGGCGCGGACGTGCTTCCGCTGGTCATGCGGCTGCGGCCGGACGTCGTACTGATGGATGTACGGATGCCCCGGGTGGACGGCATCGAGGCCACCCGGCGGTTGCGGGCCGAGCTGTCCGATCCCCCCAAGGTCGTGGTGATCACCACGTTCGAGAACGACGAGTATGTCTACGACGCCCTGCAGGCCGGGGCCGGCGGATTCGTCCTCAAACGCGCGCCGGCGCAGCAGATCGCACACGCCATCCGGCTGGTCGCCACCAGCGACTCCGTGCTGTTCCCCGAGGCGGTCCGACGGCTGGCCACCAGCCGCCCCGTACGTCGCGATGCCGCCCGCAAGCTGGCCGCACTCACCCGCCGCGAGACCGACATCCTGCGCCGGATGGCGAAGGGCCTGACCAACCAGGAGATTTCCGCCGAGCTGATGGTGAGCCTGGAGACCGTGAAGACCCACGTAGGCAATGTGCTGGCCAAGCTCGGCGCCCGGAACCGTACCCAGGCCGTGATCCTGGCGTATGAGTCGGGGCTGGTGGGGCCGGGGGCGAGCGGCCCGTAACGCGGCGTCCGATGCCGGTCGGATGGTGTGGTCGATGGCTGTGAGGCTGCGCCGCGTGGCAATTTCTTCGGCAGATGCTGTAAATGATCTTCCGCGGCGAGGTCTTTGACCTTCAGGTTGGTTGAAGCCCGACAATCCCGCTCATGGATGACGGTCAAGAGCTGTTGGGGATCGGCGCATTTGCGCGGCGAGTGGGGCTGGCGCCGAGTGCGTTGCGGTTCTACGACGACTGCGGGGTGCTGCGGCCGGCCCGGGTGGATACGGCGACGGGATACCGGTTCTACGGGGCTGGGCAGACGGCCCGGGGCGTGCTGCTGAGACAGCTTCGGGTGGCGGGGCTGCCGTTGGCGGATGTCGCGGTGGTCCTGGACGGGTCTCAGGACGAGGCGCGGGACGTGCTGCGGGCGCATCTGGAGCGGACGCGGCGTACGGCGGATGAGGCGCAGGCCATGGTGGAGGGCTTGCTGCGGGAGGTGAAAGGGGACGCCGGGTCCTGCTGGGTACGGGCCCGCGTCGACGGTGCCGAGCTTGCCGGTGCGGTGCGGCAGGTGGCGCCCACTGCGGCGGTCGGGGCCGCGCGCGAGGAGTTCCCGGTGCTGGGATGTGTGCTGCTCGAACTCATCGACGGCGAGGTGCGGCTGGCGGCCACGGACCGCTACCGGCTGGCCGTGCGGGTGCTGCGGACCGCGGACTTCGAAGGCGGGCCGGGCAAGGCGCTGATCGGAGCGGAGACGGCCCGGGGCCTGGCGGAGTGGGCGGTACGGCAGATGAACGTCGAGGTGGAGTGCGGGGCGGGGGTGGTGGATGCGGGGGGCTCGTCGGGGCTCCGGTTCCGGGGCGTTGTGGAGGGGGAACGCGGGGAGCACCCTCAGGAGTGGGTGCAGAAGCGGGACGAGGGACAGGGCCGGGACCCGAGGCCGGATCCTGAGGCGTTTCCGGACTACCGGCTGATGCTGGAGGGACTGGAGGCCTGGCGGTACCGGGTCGTCGTCGATCGGGGCGGGCTGCGGGACGCGGTTGCCGGGCGGGGCGGCGTGGTGTCGCTCGCCATGGGAGCGGGGCACGGCGGTGAGCGGGACCTCGAGGTGGCGGGCGGGGAGCGGGAGCCCGTTCGGCTGCGGGCGGTGTTTCACGTGAAACATGCGGAGGCGCCGCGGATCGCCTTTGACCCGGCGGTTCTTGTACCTGCGCTGGAGGCCGGGGTCGGGCCCGATGTGCTGCTGGAGATCTCCGCGGCGGACCGGCCCGTGGTGGTTCGCTCCGCCGACCAGGGGAGTTTTACGACGCTGGTGATGCCGGTGAGTGAACGGGCCGATGGTCGTACGCACGCCGGGCGCGCCCATGACTGACGAGGGGAACCAGGGGATGGATCCGGAACTGCCGGTCGTACGGCTGTGTGTGGCGGGCATGCAGGCTGAAGCGGACGGACGTGCCGATGCGGCATACGAACTCTTCCAGCAGGCCTGGGACGTGGCCGCTGACGACTACGAGGCCTGCATCGCCGCGCATTACCTCGCGCGGCACCAGAACTCGCCCGAAGAGACGCTCCGCTGGAACCAAGAGTGCCTGGACCGGGCCGACCGGGTGGCGGACGAGCGGGTGCGGGGGTTCTATCCCTCGCTGTACCTGAACATGGGGAAGGCGTACGGGGAGCTGGGGCTCCCAGCCCTGGCGTATGGGTATTTCGTACGGGCCGCCGAGCGGGTGGATGAGCTCCCCGAGGGCCAGTACAGGGACTGGAACCGGTTTGCGATCGCGGAGGGGCTGCGGACCACGGCGCAGGGGACGTCAGCGGTCGGGACCGAGGGCGAGTCCGCGGCGCGGCGGTCCGTAGAGGAGGGCGTCGATGCGAGCATCCGGGCGCTGCTGTCGCAGTGGTGCGCACGGGCCGATCTCACGGCGCTGGGGCTGACACTCCCTGTCTATCTCGGTTACCTGGGGACGGACGAGGACCGGATGCGGCTGCGGACCGCGCTGCACATGGTGCATGCGGCGCGTCGGCTGCCGGAGGACGAGCAGAGCACGCTCGGCGCGGTGATCGGGGCGGCTGCGTTGCGGTGATGAGGCGGGTGGCGGGGCGTTATGGCCTCGCGTGCCGGGCGGTGGTCGCGAGAAGGTGATCCGCGGTGGGCAGGAGCACGCCCGCCAGTCGCATCGGCCGTTGAGGAGCACCATGACCATCGCCGCTTCCGCCGCGTCCAAGACACCCGAGTGGCCTGAGTCCGGCGCGGGAGATTCCGGGACTCAGGAGACCGAGGCGCTGCCCGAGCCGCGTGCGGGCGAGCCGGGGCCCGCGGCCGTCCGGACGGGGGCAGCCGACACCGGTGAGGCGTATGCCGAGCTGCTGCCCGAGACACGGCGGGCGCTGCTGCGCCGGCTGGCGGTCGGGCAGGCCGAGGGGCGGGCACCCTCGATGATGGGTGCGGTCGTCCGCGACGGCCGGACGGTGTGGACGGGAGCCAGGACCTCGGTGCCTGGGGAGGTGCCGCACGGCGATGTGCAGTACCGGATCGGCTCGCTCACCAAGACCTTTGTCGCGGTGATGGTCCTGCGGCTGCGGGACGAAGGACTGCTGGGGCTGACGGACCCGATCGGCAGGTATCTGGAGGGGACCCCGGTGCCGGATGCGACGGTCGCTCAGCTGCTGGCGCACAGTTCGGGGCTGGCGGCGGAGGCGCGGGGGCCGTGGTGGGAGCGGACCGCGGGCGACCTGCGGCCCGAACCGGCCGATCTCTTCGGCGAGCGACCGCAGCGCCTCCCGGCCGGACAGCGGCACCACTACTCCAATCCCGGCTACGCCCTGCTCGGCGGGCTCGTCGAACGGCTGCGGGGCGGCGAGCCGTGGGGCGAGGTCCTGCGGCGTGAGGTGCTGGAACCACTGGGCATGGCGCGTACGACGCTGCACCCCGAGATGCCACACGCGGGCGGCTGGGCGGTACACCCGTGGGCCGATGCGATGCTGCCCGAACCGGCCCAGGACACCAGGCTGATGGGCCCGGCGGGACAGCTCTGGTCCACGCTGGAGGACCTGTGCCGGTGGGCGGCGTTTTTGTTGCGGGGCGATGAGCGGGTGCTCGCCGCGTCGAGCGTGGCCGAGATGCGGACCCCGGCCGTGCCGCCCGAGGGGGACGGCTGGGATGCGGGCTACGGCCTGGGGTTGCAGCTTGTACGGACGGATCCACGGCGGACCGGCGGAGAGGGGACATCGGGCGGGCGCCGGCTGGCCGGGCACACCGGCTCCATGCCGGGTTTTCTGGCGGCCCTGTGGGTGGACGCAGAGGAGGACGTCGCCGGGATCGCACTGGCCAACTGCACCTCGGGGCCCGCGGTCGGGGGCATCGGGGCGGATCTCCTGGAGATCGTGGCCGATCGTGAGCCGCGGATTCCGGAGCCCTGGCGCCCGTTGGCCGGGCCGCTCGACCGGGAACTGCTGGCGCTGACCGGGCCGTGGTACTGGGGCGCGCGGCCGTTCGTGCTGCGGCTGACGGCGGAGCGCGGGCTAGAGCTGACACCGCTGTCGGGCGCCGGGCGTGGCTCGCGTTTCCGGCCGGAACCGGACGGCAGCTGGACCGGCCTGGACGGCTACTACGCGGGCGAGACGCTGCGGGTGGTACGCGCGGACGACGGTTCGGTCAGCCATCTGGACCTGGGGACCTTTGTCTTTACCCACGGCCCGTACGAGCCCGCAGACCCGGTGCCGGGCGGCGTCGATGCGGAGGGCTGGCGGGTCTGAGCGGCCTGGCAGGACCGGGCCGGGGCCGGGGCCTGTACGGCGCGGGTGTGGTCGGCGGACGTACAGTCGAGCGAAATGTCAGGAGCCGCACCGGAGCGCGCGGCTCGCAACCCCTGGAAGGCTCGCCCTGTGACTGCCGTGTCCGACCCGACCGCGACCCTTGCCGCCCCGGACCTGCTCGACCTGCCGCCGCTCACCGCCGCCCACTTCGCGCGTATCGAGGACAAGGTCGCCGCACTGATGGGCACCCGTTGCGACGTCGTGGCGATGCAGGGCGAGGCGCTGCTGCCGCTGGAAGCCTGCATCCGCTCGGCCGTACGGCCCGGCAGCACCGCGCTCAACATCATCACCGGTCCGTACGGCGAGACCTTCGGCGGCTGGCTGCGGTCCTGCGGTGCCGAGGTCGTCACTCTCACCGCGCCGTTCACGGGTGCCGTGAGCCCCCAGCAGGTGGCGGACGCGTTGCAGGAGCACCCGGAGATCGACTTTGTGAGCCTGGTGCATGCCGAGGCAGCGACCGGCAACACCAACCCGGTCGCCGAGATCGGCGCCGTGGTGCGCGAGCACGGGGCGCTGCTGATGCTCGACGCGGTCGCATCCGTCGGTGCCGAGCCGCTGCTCACCGATGAGTGGGGTGTGGACCTGTGTGTGATCGGAGGGCAGAAGGCGCTGGCCGGGCCGGCCGGTGTTTCCGTGGCATCGGTCAGCGCCCGCGCCTGGGAGCGGATCGTGGCCAACGAGCAGGCGCCGCGGCGCTCGTACCTCTCGCTGCGGGACTGGAAGGAGCGCTGGATCGACGGCGGCCGTACCGCCCTGCCCCACGCTCCGGCGCAGCTGGAGATGCTCGCCCTGGAGCAGGCCGTGGACCGCATCCAGGCCGAGGGGCTGGACGAGGTCATTGCGCGTCACCGTGCGGCGGCCGCGGCGGTCCGGGCGGGCGTACAGGCGCTGGGCGGGCCGGTGCCGTATGTGATCCGGGACGAGGACGCGGCGCCGGCCGCGACGACGCTGCGCGCACCGCAGGGACTGGATGCTCGCGAGGTGGTGTCCGCCGCGCTCGCTGCCGATGGCTCGGTGCCGGTGCAGGCCGCCGCGGGCGCGCTGGCCAAGGAAATGATCCGGGTGAACCACTACGGCCGCGCCGCGGACCAGGGCATGGTGCTGGCCTCGCTGGCGGCGCTGGCCGTCGGCCTGCGGGCGTTGGGCGCAGACGTGGACGAGGACGCGGCGGCCGGGGCGGCGGGCGCGGCGTGGGATGAGGTTGTCGCCGCACGCTGACGGGCGTGGGGCACTGCTGACGTCGGCCCGGGGCCGGCGGAGGCGATGGGGTGGGTCATGTTTCACGTGAAACGGGCCCACCCCTTTCGCGTTGGCCCGTGGTCCACGGCCGTGTTTCACGTGAAACACGGCCGTGCATCCGCGCCCGGCCCCGTTCCATGGCCCGGCCCCGTGCCGTGCTCCAGCCGGTGCCGCGGCCCGGCGGGGCCTCCGCACCCCCCTCACAGGCCCCTCGTAGAATCGGAATGAACGGCCCGGTTGATTTCCGGGTGTGCTCCACGGTCGAGTCGGGCGGTCTCAGGAGGCGTACGGATGGCGGGCGGCGGGCCGGTTCCCTCTCGCGCGGATGCCCGGCGCAATCGTGCGCTGGTGCTTCAGGCGGCTCGATCCGCCTTTGAGGAACAGGGGTTGGGGGTCCCGCTCGGCGAGATCGCGCGGCGTGCCGGTGTGGGCGCGGGGACCGTGTATCGCCATTTCCCTTCCAAGGAAGCCCTGTTCAGGGCGGCTGTCGTGGACCGGGTACAGCTTTTCACCGATACGGCAAGGGACTTGGCCCTTGCCGAGGACGCCGGCGGGGTGTTCTTTCGCTTCCTGGCATCGGTGGTTCGGCTCGCCGCGCAGAACAAAGCGCTGTGCGATGCGCTGGAGGCGCCGGGCGAGGTGGGTACGGAGGTAACGGCGGGGCCCGAGCGGGACTTTGCGGAGGCCCTGGACGTACTCCTGGTGCGGGCTCAACAGGCAGGCGCTGTACGGCCGGACGTGGAGTTGGGCGATGTTCGCGCGGTGCTGGTCGGGTGCATGTCGATGGAGCGGCGGCGGTCCGGCACAGGAGGCGCGGCGGGGGCGCCGGGCCGGATGACAGCGCTGATGTGCGACGGGCTGCGGGCGGGCCGCACCGTAACGAAACTGCCGACGAAGGCTGCCGGCCGTAACGAAACCAGGTGTGAGGTGTGTGACGGGCCGGTCGCCGCGGCCCGTACCGGCCGGCCCGCGCGCTACTGCGGTGCGGCCTGCCGGCAGAAGGCGCACCGGGCACGAGCGCGGGAGCGCGCCGGAAGCGACCGGTAGCGCCGCGCCCCCAAGCACAGACCCCAGCCCACAGACCCCAGCCCACAGACCCCAGCCCACAGACCCCAGCCCACAGACCCCAGCCCACAAGCCGCAGCCCACAAGCCCCGGGCAAGAAGCCGCAGGCCCAGTAACTTCCGGCCCAGCAGCCTTCACAGCAGAAGCTTGAAGCCCAGGTGGGAAGCCTCGAAGCCGAGGCGCTCGTAGAAGCGGTGGGCGTCGATGCGGGTCGCGTCGGAGGTGAGCTGCACCAGAGCGCAGCCGAGTGCGCGGGATTCCTCGATCGCCCACTTGATGAGCTGGGTGCCCAGGCCGCCGCCCCGCTCGTCGGCGTGGACCCGTACACCCTCGATGAGCGAGCGCGCGGCGCCGCGGCGGGAGAGGCCGGGGATGACGGTGAGCTGGAGAGTGCCGACCGTACGGCCCTCGCGCACCGCGACGACCAGGTGCTGCTGGGGATCGCTGGCGATCGCGTCGTACGCGGCGCGGTAGGGCGTCGGGTCGTCCGGCGACTCACGGGTGGCGCCCAGTGGGTCGTCGGCCAGCATCGCGATGATGGCGGGCAGGTCGGCCTCGGTCGCGCGGCGTATCTCGATATCGCTCATGCGCGGGACCCTACGCGCCGCCCGGGAGCCGACGGCCGTCTCCGCGTTACGCCGACGGCGCGAGCGTCTCGACGGCCGTGACCAGCGGCGCCAGCTCGGGGCGCTTCGCGGCGTCCCGAAGGGCCTCGCGCAGCGCGCTGTCATGCGTCGGCCGTGCCTCGTCCAGGAGAGCGAGCCCGTCCGGCGTGACGTTGGTGTAGATGCCGCGCCGGTCGTCCGGGCACAGATAGCGCTCCAGCAGCCCGCGCTCCTCGAGTCGGGTGACCAGCCGGGTGGTGGCGCTCTGGCTGAGTACGACGGTGTCTGCGACCTGGTTCATCCGCAGATGACCGCCCGGCCCACTGTGCTGCTCGCTGAGCACATTGATGACCGAGAACTCACGGACGCTGAGGTCGTGCCCGGCCTGGAGCGCGCGCTCGATGTGCGACTCGATACGGCCGTGCAGGGCGGAGAGCGCGCACCAGCCCTGGGCAAGCCCACTGCCGGGTGTCCGTGCGGCTGCCGCCTGCGGCGTCGCCTGCGTCTGCTGCGTCATCGGAGACCTCCTCATGGGTCGTACGAACCAGGATAGGACACTTTCGAAATAGCCCGCGCTTGCAAGTAAAGCGCGTCTGCAATTATTGTGGGCGCTTGTTAGCGACGGACGCAATCATTTGAAGGGATCCGTCATGCCTCTCGCACTCCTGGCGCTCGCGATCGGCGCCTTCGGGATCGGAACGACCGAGTTCGCGGTCATGGGCCTGTTGCCCGACATGGCGGCCGGCTTCGGCGTCTCCATCCCGCTCGCCGGATACGCGACCACCCTCTACGCCATGGGTGTGGTGGTCGGAGCGCCGCTGATGACCGCGCTCGGCACGCGGTTCACCCGCAAACAGATGCTGATGCTGCTGATGGGTCTGTTCATCGTCGGCAATCTGCTGACGGGCCTGGCCCCGAACTTCGGGCTCATGCTGGCCGGGCGGATCGTCGCCTCGTTCACCCACGGCGCGTTCTTCGGCATCGGTGCCCTGGTGGCCGCCGACCTCGTCGCGCCCAACAAGCGCGCCACTGCCATTTCGCTGATGTTCAGCGGCCTCACCGTCGCCAACGTCGTGGGTGTCCCGGCGGGCACCTTGCTCGGCCAGCAGTTCGGCTGGCGGACGACGTTCTACGCCGTCGCCGCGCTCGGTGTGCTCGCCCTGCTGGGCGTCGTCAAGCTCGTCCCCGCGCAGCGGGCGAAGGCGGCCGCGCGCATCGGCAGCGAGCTCGCGGTATTCCGCAACCCGCAGGTCGGTCTCGCGATGCTGATGACCGTCCTCGGCTTCGGCGGCGTCTTCGCGGCCGTCACCTACCTCGCCTCGATGATGACCGAGGTCACCGGCTTCGCCCCGTCCTCCGTCATCTGGCTGACGGCCGTCTTCGGTCTCGGCATGGTCGGCGGAAACCTGATCTCCGGCCGCTTCACCGACCGCGCCATGATGCCGATGCTGTACGTGGCGCTGACCGGCCTGGCCGTTGTGCTGGCCGCGTTCACCTTCACCGCGCACAACAAGGCCGCCGCCACCCTCACCATCGCGCTGATCGGCTTCTTCGGCTTCGCGACCGTGCCACCGCTGCAGAAGCGGGTGATGGACCAGGCCGCCTCGGCCCCCACCCTCGCCTCGGCGGGCAATATCGCCGCCTTCAACTTCGGCAACGCCCTGGCCGCTTGGCTCGGCGGGCTCGTCATCTCGGCCGGGCTCGGCTACACCGCGACCAATTGGGTCGGCGCGCTGATGACCGTCGCGGCGCTCGGTGTGGCGGTCTTCGCCTCGGCACTGGAGCGCCGGACAGCGAGCCGCAGCCAGGTCGTGGCCGGCGGCGGGCCCGGCGCGGTCACCGACCAGCCGGTGGCCAGCCAGGCCGCGTAACCGACGAAAACCATCCGAACCATCCGAACCAACTGAACCAACTGAACCAACTGAACCAACTGAACCAACTGAACCAACTGAACCAACTGAACCAACTGAACCACCGCACCAACGCACAGCCCCTCAAGGAGCACCCCCCATGAGCACCACCACGCCCGCAACCACCACCCCCACCGTCCGTTCCCTCACCACCCGCGACGCCGACGCGCTCATCGAGGCCGCCGTACGGGCCGCCGACGGCCTCGGCGTCCGGGGCAGCGTCACCGTGCTGGACGCGGGCGGCCACCTGCTCGGCTTCCGGCGGGACGACCAGGCCGTGCTGATCTCCGGCGAGACCAGCACCCGCAAGGCATGCACCGCGCTCCAGCTGGACGCGCCGACCGCCGACCTCGTCGATCTCGTACGGCCCGACGGGCTCTTCCACACCCTGCCCACTGGGCTGGACCGGCCGCTGCTCTTCATCGCGGGAGGGGTGCCGCTCCACCGGGACGGTCGGCTGATCGGCGCGCTCGGCTTCGGCGGCGGTGCCCCGGAGCAGGATCACCGGATCGTCGCCGCGACGGCGGCAGAGGCAGGGCTCGCCTAGAGGCGATGAGGCTCCACTAGGCCGACTGCGCCCGGCGGCGCAGTCGGCTGCCGCGTTTGGTCGGGCCCCAGGGCTTGAGCACGGAGACGGCGGTGATGAAGACGTAGGTGGCCGTCGCGACCGACGGCGCCACCAGCAGGCCGACGTCGGTCGCGGGGGCACCCGCGGCGGCCTGCGCCGCAAGGTGGTCGATGCCCGGCCGGAGCGAGAAGACCGAGAGCAGCACGGTGACCAGGGTCAGCCAGAACTTGACGTGGACCCAGTGGTGGCGGGCCAGCCCCCATGGCGTACCGAGGGCCAGCACCAGCCCGCTGACCAGGGATATCAGTGCAACCGGGAGGACCAGCCAGTCGCTGAAGATCTTCATCGCCCGGTAGGCGACCGCCGCCATATCAGGGGAGGCGGTGGTGTAACCGGTGATGCTCAGGGCGAGCAGCCCGAGCGTGAGCCCGAGCCAGCTGACGGAGACGGCGACATGGACGACGAGGACGGCCCGGCGGGCGGGGCGGCTGAGCTGTGGCATGCGCTCCACGGTGGCGGGCGGCGCCGCGCGGTACATCTGACGGCGGGAGTATCCCCGCGTACGCGGCGTTGAGTACGGCGAGAGTGCGCGATGCGCCCGGCCGGAGCGCGCCGAGCCCCTCCCAGGTACCCTCCGCCGCATGACCAAGCTGCATGTGTTCGACATGGACGGGACCCTGCTGTACGGGTCCGCGGCCGCCGTCGAGATCTCCCGGCAGCTCGGGCTGGACCGGGAGATCGCCGAGTTGGAGCGCGGCTTCCTGGCGGGCGAGCTGGCACCGGCGCGGTTTGCCCAGCTGGCAGCCGATTTATGGGCCGCCGAGCTGACCGAAGCTCACCTCGCGGCGGCATTCGACAATGCGCCCTGGCTGGCCGGGATCCAGGAGGTCTGGGCGGACATTCGTTCACGTGGCGAACGGTGCGCGGTGATTTCTCTGTCGCCGGACTTCTTCGTCGAGCGGCTGCTGGCCTGGGGTGCCGACGCGGCGCGCGGCTCGCGCTGGCCTGCGGTGCCGATCCGTCAGCCGGTGGAGCCGGCCGGGATCCTCACCTCGGCGGCGAAGGTAGCGATCGCGGATGAACTCTGCGTGCAGTACGGGCTGACGCGCGCGGACTGCGTGGCATACGGCGACTCAATGTCGGACACTGACCTGTTCGCGGTGGTTCCGGCATCGGTGGCCGTCAATGCGGACCACCATGTCGGTGACGTCGCCTCATATACGTATGTGGGGCGTGATCTGCGCGAGGCATATGAACTGGTGCGTACCGGCCGGTAATTAGGAGCTTTCTACGGCGGCATTCGTCCATGGTAAGGGCGGAAAATGCGATCTGTGGGGAGTCTCACTGTTATCGGAGGAGGCGCGCTGAGTGTTCCCAGATCAGGGCTTGTGGTTTCAACCGGTGCCGGTATGGTCGAGTCCGGCTTGGCGGGGCGAGTGCTTCCGCGGGCGCGTGAGGGGCGTGCAAGCCCGCCAGCCTACCGGTGAAGCCGCCCGCGACGACCGAACTTCCGGCTATTTGTCCGATGTGCTGAGTCGGGGTGGCATGCTGCCGAGTCAGTGTCCACGTAGATTGCCGCAGGGAAGTGAGGTTTGTCAGCTTGGGGGGATGTTGCCGGAATAGCTTGACACGATGAAGAATTCCGGGGCAGGGCGGGGGAATTCCGGGCAGTTCCGATCAACGGAAGTGCGAAGACAACCGAAAGACGTTCGAGGCGAGGCAGACCATGGACGCTCCGACCACCACATCGGCCGATAACGGCTCTTCTGGCGGCAGCAGTGGCAATTGGGGTTGGTTCACTCCGCCGTCGAAGAAGTCCCCCGAAGATCAGCAGGACCGCCACTCCAGCCAAGAGGCGCCGAGCGGCCAAGGCGGTCACGGTGATCAGGACGATGCCCGTGGCCAGGAGGAGCAGGACAGCCGGATACCCAGCCGGCCGGTCAATCCGATCCGACCGGTAGGCACCGCTGCCGAGCGTGAGCGCGTACCGGAGCCGCGGCAGGAGGCCCCGCGGCGGCAGGAGACCCCACTTCGGCAAGAGCCTCAGCCGCAGCAAGAGCCTCAGCCGCGGCAACAATCGCAGCCGCTGCGGGAGACCCGGCCGTACCCGGAGCCCCAGCCGCGACCGGAGCCTCGCCAGTACCAGGACCACCGGCCGTACCCGGAGCCCACGCCCTACCAGGACCACCGGCCGTACCCGGAGCCCACGCCGTACCGGGAGCCCGAGCCCGTACACGAGTCGGCACGCGCCACACCTGCCACCCCGGAGCCCGCCGCCGAGTCCGCCCCCCGTGCCTTCTTCGCTCCGCCGGAGCGCCAGGCCGAGCCCCGGCCGGAACAGCGCGCGCAGCAGCTGCCACAGCAGACCGCCGTACGCCGTCCCGCCCCAGAGCCCACCCTGGACGCGGTGGAAGCAGCCGCATCCACCGAACCTCCCGCCTCCCCCGACGCGATACTCATCCGTCGCACCATGGCGGAGATCGAGCCGGTCGCCGACAAGGTGACCTCGTACTTCTATGCACTGCTGTTCGTCCAGCATCCCGATCTGCGGGCGCTGTTCCCCGCCTCGATGGACACGCAGCGCGACCGGTTGTTCAGGGCGCTGCTCACCGCAGCCAAGCATGTCGACGACGCCGATGTGCTCACCGACTACCTCTCCCATCTCGGCCGCGGTCACCGCAAATACGGCACCCTCCCCGACCACTACCCAGCGGTCGGCGAGTGCCTGCTCAGCTCGCTCTCGCGGTATGCGACGTCCAGTTGGAGCGAGGAGACCGAGGCCGCGTGGGTGCGCGCGTACACCGCGATCTCGCAGATCATGATTGACGCGGCCGCCGAGAACGAAGCGGTCGCCCCCGCCTGGTGGCAGGCCGAGGTCGTCTCGCACGAGTTGCGGACGCCGGACATCGCGGTGGTGACGGTCCGTCCCGACCAGCCGTACCCGTTCCTCGCCGGGCAGTACACCAGCCTGGAAACCCCCTGGTGGCCGCGGGTCTGGCGGCACTACTCCTTCGCCTCGGCGCCCCGCTCCGACGGCCTGCTCTCGTTCCATGTCAAGGCGGTCCCGGCGGGCTGGGTCTCCAACGCGATGGTGCACCGCGCCCGCCCCGGTGACGTCATCCGCCTCGGTGCCCCGGCCGGCTCGATGACCGTCGACCACACCACCCGCAACGGCCTGCTGTGCGTCGGCGGCGGCACCGGCATCGCCCCCATCAAGGCGCTGGTCGAGGATGTCGCCGAGCGCGGCATCCGCCGCCCCGTCGACGTCTTCTACGGCGCCCGCAGCGACCACGACCTCTACGACATCGACACCATGCTGCGCATGGAGCAGGAACACCCCTGGCTCTCGGTCCGTCCGGTGGTCGCCAACGGGCCGACGGGCCGCGGCGGCGCGAGCAGCGTGACCGGTCAGCTCCCGGACGCCGTACGCCAATACGGCCCCTTCGTGGCGTACGACGCCTATCTTTCCGGCCCGCCCGGACTGATCCGCAGCGGCGTGGACGCGTTGATGGGGGTCGGCATCCCGACCGACCGCATACGGCATGACTCCATAGAAGAGCTGGTCTCGGCAGGAGATTGAGGTCTTGGCAGCACAGGGCGAATTCGGTTGGACAGGGGACGAACGGGGCATGCGCGGGCAGCGCCCCGGGAGCGACGGCGAGCACTTGGTGCAGCAGAGACTCGGCACGACCGAGCGCGCCGACCGTTTCTACGGTGACCAGGTCCTGGACCATCTCAATGTCCGGATGCAGGAGTTCGTGGCCCGGCAGGAGATGTTCTTCCTGGCCACCGCCGACCGGCACGGCGAATGCGACTCCACCTTCCGCGCCGGGCCGCCCGGCTTCGTCCAGGTGCTGGACGAGCGGACGCTGGCCTACCCGGAATACCGTGGCAACGGTGTCATGGCGTCCATCGGCAATATCTCGGAGAACCCGCGGCTGGGCATCCTGATGATCGACTTCGCCCGTGACCGCATCGGGCTGCACATCAACGGCCGGGCGCGGGTGGTGCTGGACGAGGAGATGCGGGCCGGCCGTCCCGATCTGCCGGTCGACCCGATACCGGGGCGGCGCGCGCAGCTGTGGGTGACGGTCGAGGTCGAGGAGGCGTACATCCACTGCGCCAAGCACATCCCGCATCTGCAGAAGGTCCCGGCGCGGGAGCGCGGGGCGCGGGCGTGGGGCACGGACGACTTCAAGCGCAAGGGCGGCGACTTCTTCGGCGCCGCGGCCGAGGCGCCGGGGCGTCCGCCCTTCCAGCGCACGGAACACAAGAACGAGCATCTTCGGGGCGGGCTGCACGAGGACACGTACGAGCGGCACGAGGCTCCATACGGCGGCCACGAGGACGCCTACGGCCGGCACGAGGACGGCCGCGAGCGGGCGGTGACGCCCATGCGGCGCAGCTTCGCGGAGCAGCTGAACGAGGAGTTCCTCGACCGGGTCGAGCAGGTACTCGCCCAGGCGCAGCCGCGGCGGCCCGCGGAGGACGATCCGGAGTTCCGCGGGTGGTTCGCCTGAACCGGACGGCGTGCACCGCCGATTTTCCCCGGTCACCCTCCGCTGTCGGCCTCAGCCCAGGTCCGGTGCGTGCATCGCCCGTACGCCCTCGATGTTGCCGTCGAGATAGTGCCGCAGCGACAGCGGTACGACCTCGACGGAGGCGATCCCGACCCGGGTGAAGGGCACCCGCACGATCTCGTAATCCCCGCACGGCTCCTCGACCTCGGGGCCGTGCCGGCGGGTGGGGTCCATCGAGTCCAGTCGGCAGACGAAGAAGTGCTGCACCTTCACCCCGTCCACCCCGCCGTCGCTGAAGTGCTCGACGGTGTCGACGAAGACCGGCACCACGTCCTTGACCTTGGCGCCCAGCTCTTCGTCCAGCTCGCGGTGGAGGGCGTCGATGACGGTGGCGTCCTCGGGCTCCACGCCGCCGCCCGGAGTGATCCAGTACGGGGCCCGGCCCGGCTTCGTGCGCTTGATCAGAAGGAGATCCGCGCCGTCGAGCAGAATCGCGCGGGCGGTGCGTTTGACGACTGGCCGTACGGTCATAGAGGACAGATGCCGCAGTGATGGGTCGGTGAAACCCGCGCCCGGCATCGCGCTGGGCCCGGTGCTCCCCCGTTCACCAGCCCACGGCCGTCCGCAGCAGCCACTCATGCGCCCGCGCGATATGCGGCAGGCCGAGCGTTCCGGTCCGTACGGCCAGGAAATACGTGCGCAGCGGGGGTACCACCGGGTCGAGGAGCGCGACGATCTCGCCGCTGTCCAGCGCGTTGGTGCACAGGTAGCGGGGCAGTACGGCGAGCCCCGCGCCCGCCGTGACACAGCCCAGCACCGCACGCAGATCGGCGGCGATGACGGCGGCGGCGGCGGCCGCGGGCTTGGCATCGAAGACTGCCGACCAGTAGCGGGTGATCAGCGGGAGGCTCTCATGGACCTCGACGAGTGGTACGGGATCCAGCGCGCGCACGCCCCGGACCTGGAGGACCGCTGGGCCGCCCAGCCGGGCGGCCCAGCGTGGCGCGGCGACCAGCACATGTTCCTCGTCGCACAGCGGCGTTGCGGTCAGCAGGCCGCCGCGCGGCCGGACGGTGGTGACGGCCAGATCGTGGTGGCCGGCGGCGAGACCGCTCAGCAGCTCCTCGGCGGGGCCGAAGGCGGCGCGTATGGACAGGCCCTGGGCGATGAGCGGGGTCAGTGCGGGGAGCGCGCGTTCGGCGGTGAACTCTGGCGGCCCCGCGAGATGCAGGGTGCGGGCGACGGAGTCCGCGTCCAGGCCGGCCTCGGTGATCTCGGTGAGCGCGTCGAGGTGCGGGGCCACTTTGTGGGCGAGCTCGTCGCCGATGGTGGTGGCGGTGACGCCGCGCGCGTTACGCAGGAAGAGCGGGCGGCCCAACTGGCGTTCCAGCGTCCGGATCTGGCTGGTCACGGCGGGCTGGGAGAGCCCGAGCAGCACCGCGGCGCGGGTGAGGGAACCGGCCCGGTGCACCGTGACGAAGGTACGCAGCAGCGTCAGATCCATCGCGTACCTCCTGCGCCCCTCGGAAGCCTGGTCGCGGGCCAACTATAAATTGGTCGATAGGGATGTGTCGCTAGCGTGATTGGACACTGACGCTCAGTCAACTAGCCTTGTTGAAGTGGGTAGTTTCACGTGAAACACCGCGGCGGTTGGTTTCACGTGAAACACCGTGGCCGGCAGGGTGACGAGGGGGGATACCCTGCCGGCCGGTTCCGTTTCGGGTTCAGCTCTTGAGCTGTGCCGCATCCAGCGCCTGTACGACGTCCGCGATCAGATCTTCCGGCTCCTCGATGCCGACCGAGAAGCGGATGAACCCCTCGGGCACGGCATCGCCGCCCCAGCGGGCCCGACGCTCGGCGGTGGACCGTACGCCGCCGAAGCTCGTCGCATCGTCCACCAAGGTCAGCGCGGCCAGGAACCGCTCCGCATGCGCCTTGTCGGGCAGTGTGAAGGACACGACGGAGCCGAAGCGGCCGGGGCGCATCTGCGCTGCGGCCAGTGCATGGGACGGGTCGGAGGGCAGGCCGGGGTGGCGCAGGCCGGTGATCTCGGGGCGGCCGGCCAGTGTCTCGGCGAGGAGCAGGGCGCCGGCGGCCTGCTGGCGGACGCGCACTGCGAGGGTGGCGAGCGAGCGGTGGGCGAGCCAGCTCTCCATGGGCCCGGGAATCGCGCCAACGGTCTTGCGCCAGAGCCGTACGGCATCGGCCAGCGCGGCGTCGCGGGTGCAGGCATACCCGAGCAGAATGTCGCCGTGGCCGCTCAGGGCCTTGGTGCCGCTGGCAACCGAGAAGTCGGCGCCGAGGTCCAGCGGGCGCTGGCCGAGAGGGGTGGCGAGGGTGTTGTCGACTGCGACCAGCGCGCCGCGGGCGTGCGCGGCGTCAGCCAGCCGCCGGATGTCGCAGACGTCGAGGCCGGGGTTGGAGGGCGTCTCGATCCACAGCAGCCGGGCACCGTCCAGCACATGGAGCTGCGCGTCGCCCGCGGTCGGCGCGGTACGGACCTCGATGCCGTAGCTCTCCAGGCGGTCGCGGACGGCCGGCAGCAGCTGATAGCCGTCATTGGGCAGCACCACCGCGTCACCGGTGCGCAGTTGGGAGAAGAGGATGGCGGTGATCGCCGCCATGCCCGAGGCGAAGGCGACGGTGTGTGCGGGCTCCTCCGGCGATTCGAGCTCGCCGATGGCCTGTTCCAGATGGGTCCAGGTCGGATTGGCGTCGCGGCCGTACGTATAGGGGCCGGTGGCATCGCCGGGGAGGTGGAAGTGGGCCGCGAAGACCGGACCGGGGAGGGACGGTTCGTAGGCTGCGGGCTCCGGAAGCCCGGCCCGTACGACGCGCGTGCCGTCGCCCGTCATGTGTTCTCCTTCGTCCCCGGGGTGCTGAGCGGGAGGGGTTCTTCGGTGTGGAGGGTGGTGCGGACCGCTTCCAGGAGGCCGTCGCCGGCCTTCTCGATCATCTCCAGGCACTCCTCGAAGCCCTCGAATCCGCCGTAGTACGGATCCGGCACATCGAGGCCGGTCTCCCCGGCGGGCGCCGCGTCGGCCGCGTAGGAGCGCAGCAGACGGACCTTGGCGGCGTCCTGCGCGGTGGGGGCCATGCGGCGCAGCGCGCGCAGATGGCCGGAGTCGAGCGCGATCACCAGGTCCCGCTCGGTGAACCAGGAGGCGTGGAACTGCCGGGCGGTGTGGGTGTGTTCATAGCCGCCCGCGCGCAGTACGGCGACCGTGCGCGGGTCGGCTCCGTGGCCCTCGTGCCAGCCGCCGGTGCCCGCGCTGTCGACCTCGACCAGGCCGTCGAGGCCTTCTTCCGCGATACGGGAGCGGAAGACGGACTCGGCCATCGGCGAGCGGCATATGTTGCCGGTGCAGACGAAGCAGATGCGGAAGGGGGCATTCACGAGGGTCGGTCCTTGTCGGGGCGGGAGGCGGTCGAGCGTCGTCGGATGGGTCGGTGGTCGGCCGTTTGTTGGCCGTTTGTTGGCCGGGCGGGGCCTGGGGCGGTCAGTCGTTGTCGGGAAGGATCATGTGCATCGCCCAGGAGACGACGGAGATGATCACGCCGCCGAGCGCTGCGGTCCAGAAGCCGTCCACCCGGAAGGCCAGATCGAATGAGTCGGCGAGGACGGACGTCAGCAGCAGCATCAGTGCGTTGACGACCAGAGTGATCAGTCCGAGGGTGAGGACGAACAGGGGGAAGGACAGCAGCTTCACCACCGGCTTGACGATGAAGTTGACCAGCCCGAAGATCAGCGCGACGAGGATCAGCGTGAGTATCTTGCGGCCGGTGTTGTCGCCGGTGAGCGTGATGTCCTTGAGCAGCCAGATGGCCACGGCAAGCGCCGCGGCATTGGCGATCGTCTTGACCAGAAAATGCTTCATGGTGAGATCGTCGCAGACGACTCTCTGAATCCTCGAGGGGTGCGAACGGCATGAAGGCCTTCAGACTGGATGAACTGGAAGCGGAGAGAGCTGCAAACGACGGCGCGTATCTGCAGTTCCTCCAGGAGCGCAACATGTCGGCCGGACTGTACGCGCTGGCTGCCGGCAGCACCGATCCGCAGCAGCCGCACGCCCAGGACGAGGTGTATCTCGTGGTCAGCGGCCGGGCGGCGATCACTGTGGGAACGGAGACGCAGTCGGTGGCGCGCGGCAGCGTGGTCTATGTACCGGCCGGGGTGCCCCATAAGTTCCACCACATCAGCGAGGACCTCAGGGTGATGGTTGTCTTTTCTCCGCCTGAGAGCTGAGGGCGGGGCCCCGAACCCGTAAGGGTCGGGTCAGGGGAGAGCCAGGGCCGGGGAGCCCCCACAGCCGCCTTCGGCGTCCTAGCATCGAGGTGAAGGGGACGGGAGACGCGACGCGGCGGCCGCGAAGGCTGCGGACGGTGCCACGGACGTGACAGGCCGACGCGACAGACCGACGCGACAGAACGACAGAGAAAGCAGGGCAGAGCAGTGGCTGGTAAGGGGATACTCGCAGGACTTCCGTGGTGGGTCACGTGGGTCGTGGTGCCCGTCATCCTGATCGTGGTGTTCGGCGGACTGATCGCCACGGCGGTCGGCTTCCTGATCGGTCTGCTGTTCAAGATCCTGATAGCGGCAGCCCTGATCGCCGGAGTCATCTATCTCGTGCGCAGGTTCAGCGGATCCTCGTCGTCCTCGTCGAAGGGCGACTGGTAGGTCATCGGCCACCGGCCACGGGCAGGCACCTGCCGGCCCGGCCGACGCCGTCCGATTGCCGTCCGATCTCCGTCCGAACACCCGTCCGACGACGCCCTGCTCCGGCCCAGGAGTGGGGCGTCGCGCGTTCCCCGGACGCACGTGTGGCATCACGTAATGCCCTTTCCGGTCATGACGTGCGCCAGGTGAGTTAACCCGTCGGCTTTCGCCGTACCGGCCGGATCACCGCGGCTAGAGTGCGGATCGCAGATGTCTTCCGGATGACGGCATTCCGGAAAACAGCGGGTCCTGGGGGGTTGGCGTTGGCAGTCGGGAACGGCGAATCCGCTTCTCAGCCCACCCTGATCGGATCGGTGCAACGCGCACTCCGTCTCCTGGAAGCAGTCGGCGCCCACGCCGACGGGGCGCTCGCAAAGCAGCTCGCCAGGGAGACCGGACTCCCGCTCCCGACGACGTATCACCTGCTGCGCACCCTGACCCACGAGGGCTATCTGCGCCGGGAGAACGGCGTCTTCGTCCTGGGTGAGGCGGCCGAGGCCATCGGTCAGGCGGGGGCGCGGCGCCGGCAGCGCACCCATATCGCCGAGGCGCTGGCACTTGCGGGCCGGGAGTTGAGGGCCGCCGTCTACTTCGCCGTCTACCGGGAGGGTGAAGTGGAGGTGGTGGCCGTCACCGACGACCCCGAACGCCCGCCGGTCGAGGAGTGGGTGGACTTCCGTACCACGGCACATGCCCATGCGATGGGCCAGTGTCTGCTCGCGCAGCTCGACGACGAGGCCCGGAGGGAGCATCTGGCGCGCTATCCCGTGCAGTCCGTCACCCCGTTCTCGGTACGGACTGAGGACGATCTGCTGCACCGCCTGGACACGGTGCGTCGCGGCCATGTCGCGTATGACCAACAGGAATATGCCTTGGGCACGGTGTGCTCCGCGATCCCCGTACAGGTCGGTTCGGCGGCCGCGGCGCTGGCCCTGTCCCTTCCCGTCCACGAACTGCATCGATTGCGGACCGTGACAGAACAACTACGAACAATGGCGGAGGCGACACTAACGACACTCGCGTTCTCTATCAGTATCTGAAAACTCACTCCTTGTGATCTGCTTGCACGTGACAGACGATGGCGTCAATAGGGCTTGTGGGGATGTTTCCCGGCCATCTCCGATCAATTGCGGGGCAGTGGTTGATGACCGACACCGTTCAGGCAGAAGTGATCATGAGTTTCCTCGTTTCCGAGGAGCTCGCGTTCCGGATCCCGGTACAGCTGGATTTCGACATCGCCGATCCGTTTGCCGTCCGTTTCACCTTTGATCTCCCCGGCGATATGCCTGTGACCTGGGTATTCAGCCGTGAACTGCTGCTGGACGGGCTCGGCCGGCCGTCCGGTGAGGGGGATGTACGCATCGAGCCGGCGTCCGCGGACCACCTCGGCGACGTCTTCATCAGCCTCCAAGTGGGCGCCGAGCGGGCCCTGTTCCGGGCCGGCGCGCCGCCGCTGGTGGCCTTCCTGGACCGTACGGACCGGCTGGTCCCGCTCGGCGAGGAAGAGGTGTGCGACACCCTGGAGGCCGTGCTGGACCGGATCCTCACGGAGGCGCCGGCGGGCTGACCTCGCTCACGTTCACCGCTTACGGCCACCATCCCTCACGGCAATCACCGCTTACGGCGCCTGCCGCGCGAGCCGTGCCGTCCGGACCGGCCACCCTCGGCGGCAGGCGACGTCGCCGAGGCGGACCCCGGCGTGCCCTGTTCCCGGCGGTCCGCGGAGACCACCAATGCCGCCAGCAGCGTCGTCAGCGGCACCGAGGCGACCAGTCCGATGCTGCCCACCAGCGTGCGCACGATCTCCTCCGCGACCACCTCGCTCGTGGCGACCGTGCCGACGCTGCTCTGCGCGATCGAGAAGAGCAGGAGCAACGGCAGCGCCGCGCCCGCATAGGCCAGTACGAGGGTGTTCACCACGGACGCGATGTGATCCCGGCCGATCCGCATCGCCGCACTGTAGAGCTTGCGCCAACCCGCCGACGGATCCGCCTCCTTGAGCTCCCACACCGCGGCGGTCTGCGTCACCGTCACATCATCGAGCACACCCAACGACCCGATGATGATCCCTGCCAGCAGTAGGCCGCGGATCTCGATGCCCGGGTAGAGGCTGTGGACCAGTCCGGTCGTGTCGTCCGTATTGCCGGTCAGCAGCGCCCACCCGATGAACACCGAGCCGAGCAGGCTGATCAGCAGCAGCGAGGCAAGCGTGCCGAGCACCGCCACCGAGGTACGGGCCGTCAGGCCGTGGCACAGATAGAGCGCGATCAGCATGATCGCGCTGCCGCCGACCACCGCCACCACCAGCGGATTGGAGCCCTGGAGGATGGCAGGGAGGATGAACAGCGTCAGAACGACGAAGCTGGCCGCCAGCGCCACCAGTGCGAGCACCCCGCGCAGCCGCCCGACGATTACGACCGCAAACGCAAAGATTGCCGCCAATACCCACATCGGGAACGTCCGGTCGACATCGCTGACCGAGTACTGGAGATCCTTCGGGGCCTTGGGGGAGTACGTCACCACCACGTCCTGGCCGGTCGTGTAATGCCGCAGGGTGTCCGGCGTCACCACTGTCCGGAAGGTGCGCCCGGCGTTCTTTCCCGTGGTGACCTTGATCGTCGCCTGCTCGCAGTCCTTGCCCTGCGCCGCTCCCCCGGGCGGCGGCTGCCCCTGCGGCCCTGGTGGCTGCGGCTGCTGCTCCGCGTGTACAGCGGCACAGTTCACCTCCTCGACCTTGATCACCCGGGCCTGCTCGGTGGGCTGGTCGAAGCCGACCCCGGACGGTTTGTGCGATGGCGCGCCGCCCGGCCACAACACGACCAGGCCGATCACGACCGCTGCCGCGAACGGGATCAAAACCGCCGCGATGACTTTGCGCAGATGGCGGGAGACGGGCGAGGCAGGCCCGTGGCTGTGGGCGTGTGAGTGCGCCACGGAATGCTGAGGGGGCTCGAGTGAGGGCTCGGATGGGTGCACGGCACGATCATTGCAAGAACTCTGGGGCCCCCTGTTCACTCCGCCACATGGGCCGCTACCGTGGTGGCACCTTTGCAATCGCGGGAGCTCGGAGCACCGGGCTGAGAGGGCGCTGACCTTCGTCCCAGCGGCGTTTCACGTGAAACGTCGGCGGACGGAAGCCGCTGCGTCGACCGCCGAACCTGTTACCGGGTAATGCCGGCGTAGGGAGTTGGGTCTTTATGACTCTGCAGGATGCACGCACGCCCGAAAACCGTGCCAACGGCAGCGAGAACGGCGACGGCGGTCAGCCGCTGACCGGCTGGCACAAGGGCTATGTCTCCGGTTCGCGGCCCGACCTCCGGGTCCCGGTCCGGAAGGTGCACCTCACCAACGGAAAGGACGTGACGCTCTACGACACGTCCGGGCCGTACACCGATCCGAACATCGACACCGACGTCCGCCGCGGCCTCGCGCCGCTGCGGGAGAACTGGATCATCGCCCGCGGCGACACCGAGGAGTACGCGGGCCGCCCGATGCGGCCGGAGGACGACGGCCTCAAGCACACCTCACCGCGCGGTGGCCTCAAGAATCTCGACGCGGTCTTCCCCGGCCGTCCACGCCAGCCGCGCCGCGGCCGGGGTGGCGCCGCGGTGACCCAGCTCGCCTATGCCCGGCGCGGCGAGGTCACCGCGGAGATGGAGTACGTCGCTCTCCGCGAGAACGTCAGCCCCGAGTTCGTACGGGACGAGATCGCGGCCGGCCGCGCCGTACTGCCGTCCAACATCAACCACCCGGAGATCGAGCCGATGATCATCGGCAAGAACTTCCTGGTGAAGGTCAACGCCAACATCGGCAACTCCGCTGTCACCTCCTCCATCGAGGAGGAGGTGGACAAGATGACCTGGGCCACCAAGTGGGGCGCCGACACGGTCATGGACCTCTCCACCGGCCGTAACATCCACACCACCCGCGAGTGGGTGCTGCGCAACTCCCCCGTCCCCATCGGCACCGTTCCCCTCTACCAGGCGCTGGAGAAGGTCGACGGCAAGGCCGAGGAGCTGACCTGGGAGATCTACAAGGACACCGTCATCGAGCAGGCCGAACAGGGCGTCGACTACATGACGGTGCACGCCGGTGTGCTGCTCCGGTACGTCCCGCTCACGGCCCGCCGTAAGACCGGCATCGTCTCCCGCGGCGGTTCGATCATGGCCGCGTGGTGCCTGGCGCACCACCAGGAGTCGTTCCTCTACACCCACTTCGAGGAGCTCTGCGAGATCCTCGCCTCCTACGATGTCACCTACTCGCTCGGCGACGGCCTGCGCCCCGGCTCCATCGCGGACGCCAACGACGAGGCCCAGTTCGCGGAGCTGCGTACGCTCGGCGAGCTCAACACCATCGCCAAGCGGCACGGCGTCCAGACGATGATCGAGGGCCCGGGACATGTCCCGATGCACAAGATCAAGGAGAACATCGACCTCCAGCAGGAGATCTGCGAAGAGGCCCCGTTCTACACGCTCGGCCCGCTGACCACCGACATCGCGCCCGCCTACGACCACATCACGTCCGGTATCGGCGCCGCGATGATCGCCTGGTGGGGCACTGCGATGCTCTGCTACGTCACGCCCAAGGAGCACCTGGGCCTGCCCGACCGTGACGACGTGAAGACCGGCGTCATCACGTACAAGATCGCGGCCCATGCGGCGGACCTCGCCAAGGGCCACCCGGGCGCCCAGGACTGGGACGACGCCCTCTCCGACGCCCGCTTCGAGTTCCGCTGGGAGGACCAGTTCAACCTGGCCCTCGACCCGGACACGGCACGCTCGTTCCATGACGAGACGCTGCCTGCCGAGCCGGCGAAGACGGCTCACTTCTGCTCGATGTGCGGCCCGAAGTTCTGCTCGATGAAGATCAGCCGGAGCATCACCGAGCAGTTCGGCGGCGAGAAGGACGCCACCCCCGAGGAGGTCGAGGCGGGGATGCTGGAGAAGTCCAAGGAGTTCGCAGCGAGCGGGAACCGGGTGTACCTGCCGCTGGCGGACTGACGTCCGCAGGCGGACCGGCATGCGCAGGAACTGGCGCTGCTCGGGGCTGAACGCCCTGTGGCAGCGCCAGTTTTCGCGCAGGCTCACCAAGCTCCCGGAGGCAGCCGTACCGGCCTACTCCGACGGCGCACCCTCCGGCCCCGCCCCCGGGCCCCCGTACTCCGGACTCGTGAAATCCGGGCTGGAGTAGCGCGGACGCGAACCCGACGAGCCGCTGTCGGGGCTCGAGAACTTGGGGCGGGTGTAGCCGAGGGTGGGGATGCGGTGTTGCGGGGCGGGGCGGGGGACGTAGGGGGCGGGGTCGGTGGTGGGCGAAGGGTCGGTGAGGGCCTCGCGGAGGAAGGGGAGCAGGCCGCGTTCCAGGAGGGCGTGGCGCCAGGCGTCGTGGGCGCGGTCGAGGTCCACAGTCAGGAGCTCTTCCGCTCTGCCGGTACGGGCGGACGTCGATCCGTTGCGCAGGGCCGTGACGACGAGGCCGGCCATCGCGACGAGGGAGCCCGCCGCCGTCAGCGCGGCGAATATCCAGCCGACGCTGATCAGCGGCTGAGCCATGGACCGGTCGGGGCTGACGGCGCGCAGGATGTAGCCGATGAGCAGGAAAAGGACGGCGGCGATGCCGGCGAGGACCGGGACGAGCACGGCGACCATGGCGGCCAGTCCGGCGCCGGCCGCTTCCGTGGCCCCAGGCAGGGCCGTGGTGTCGTCCGAGTCCGTACCGGTGGCCGATCCTGTCGCCTCACCCGCGGCCTCGTCCTGCTCCGCGCCCGCCGCCACGCCCCCCGACGGCGCCGTCGCGGGCGCCCGCAGGGCGGCGCGGAGTTGGACATAGCGCTGGTATTCGGCCGTGGCGCAGGCGGCGATGGCCGCGGTGGCGCTGAGGGCCATCGTGCGCAACTGCTCAGCGTTGAGGTGCTTGCCTGTGGCGGCGGTGAGGCCGTCCGGGCGCTGTCCGGCGGTGCGCAGTGCCTCATCGAGGAGCCGCGCGAATTCCTCGCGGTCCTCGTTCAGCAGGTGCGGAGCGCTGTTCATGTGCATCCCCCGATGCTCCGTAGGGCCGTAATGGCCGGCTGGGCCGGGCAGTGGGCGGAAACGGAGGAGAGCCTGCTACGGATAGCCCGATGGTAGAGCGACTCCGGCACGGGGTGACAGTGAGTTTGCGGAATTTGAGTAATGCCGCGACCGGAATCCACCCCAACCCAAGGCCCGTCGCCCGCCCACCGGCCCGGTGTACACCTGCCCGCGGAACGCTCAGCCACTCAGGGGAAGTTGAACCACCAGCAGTTTTCCGGCCATGGTGACGCCGCCGTCCATGGCGATGGCGAGTCCGTCGGCGTAGACGTGCGGACCGTCGACCGCGGTGCCGTCGCCCTCGCCGTCCTCCGTGCCGACCTCGCCGAGCAGATACGGGATCGGGCTGTGGCCGTGCACCACGCGCTCGCCGCCGTAGGCGTCCAGGAGTTCGCGTACGGCCTGCGAGCCGGCCTCGTCGCGGAAGGCGAAGCGCTTGGTGAACTTACGGAACAGGTCCCAGACTTCGTCGGCGTCGCTGCGGGTCAGCACGTCGTGGACGGTGTCGTTGACGGCCTCGATGGAGTCGCCGTACTCGAGGTAGGCGGTGGTGTCGGAGTGCACGAGCAGATGCCCGTCCTCCTCCATGACGGCGTCCAGGCGGGCCATCCACTGCAGGTGGTGGTCCTCCAGGCGGTCCATGTCGGACTTCTGGCCGCCGTTGAGGAGCCAGGCGGCCTGGAAGGAGGCGGTGCCGGCGCCGGACTGGACGGGGGTATCACCGAACCGCTTGGCGCCCAGCAGCAGGAGCTCGTGGTTGCCCATCAGGGCCTTGCAGTAGCCGCCGGCCGCCGCGGCCTCGGCGGAGAGCTGCATCACCAGATCGATGACGCCGATGCCGTCCGGGCCGCGGTCGGTGAAGTCGCCGAGGAACCAGAGGCGGGCGTTGCCGGCCGCCCAGTTGCCGTCGGCGTCGATCAGCCCCTCGGCGGCGAGCGCCTCGCGCAGCTCGTCGTAATAGCCGTGGACGTCACCGACGACATACAGCGGGCCCATGCCTTCGGGCGCGTCCTGGTCGGCGGCGGTCTGGGCCGACGGGATCAGGTCGGAGACCGGGCGGTCGATGAGGGTGTCGGTGCGGCCCGCGCCGATGACCGGGAGGTCGCGGACGGTCGGGGTGTACTCCTCGGGCAGCTCGACCGGCGCGGCGGGCGTCGGCACCAGTGGCGGTGCGGTCGGGGGCCCGGCGGGCAGATGGACCGGCGGTCCGACCGGCGGCATCGGAGGTGGCCCCGCGGGCGCGCCGGAGCGCGGTCCGGGCGGCACAGGAGACGCCGGATTGTGTCCCGCCATGGTCCACACCATGGGTCCCTGACTGGCCCCCTGAGTCATCGACCCCTCCACCGTCGCGCCGCCGTGCACCTCTCGGACCTTGCCTGGTCGACGGCGGTCCGCGGTGTCGTGCGCCCATCATAGGAATGCCGGTAGCGGGTTGTGACGCACCAGGGGGTGATCAATCAGCCAGAGCCCGGCGTTCGCGGCTGATTTCTCCCAGGATCGCCCTGTTTTTTCCTGCCCGAAGGAGGCAGGTGGGCGCCGATGTTACGCGTGATTCGTCGTATGACGGCACGCGCTCAGGCGCCGGCCGGTCCCCTCGGTGGGCTCACGGTCGTGCGGTGGGAGCGTCGCTGGGACGAGGTCCGCACGATCAGATCGGTCGGTATCACCTGTTCGATGGGCCGACCGTGGTCGAGACCTTCGATGGCGTCGATGAGGATCTGGACGACGGCGGTGCCGATCCGACGGGGCTTGAGGGAGAGGGTGGTGATCGGCGGCTCGGTCGTGGCGTAGACGGTGGACTCGCTGCAGCAGACCAGCAGCAGGTCCTCGGGGACGCGCAGGCCGTACCGCCGGGCGGCGGCTAGCAGGTCCGTGCCGTTGGGATCGAAGAGTCCGTAGACGGCGTCGGGCCGGTCGGGGCGGGCCAGCAGCCGGTCGGCGGCGACGGCGCCCGCGCAGGGGTCGTGGGCAGGGTAGGACTCGTACACCGGGTCCTGGCCGACCCGCTCGCACCAGCTCAGATACGCGGTGGTGGAAAGCCGGGTGTAGGTGTCGGTGGTGTTGCCCGTCAGCAGGCCGATGCGGCGGGCGCCGGCGTCGGCGAGATGGTCGAGCAGGCCCAGGACGGCCGCCTCGTGGTCGTTGTCGACCCAGCCGGTGACGGGGAGCGCGCCGCCGGGGCGGCCGTCGGAGACGACGGGGATGCCGTGCCGGACGAGTTCGGTGACGACGGGGTCACCGTCGGCGGGGTCGATGACGACGGTGCCGTCCAGGGCAACGTTGGACCACACGTCGTGGCGGGAGGTCGCGGGCAGGATGACCAGCGCATAGCCGCGGGCCAGTGCCGCGGAGGTGGCGGCTCTGGCCATCTCGGCGAAGTACGCGAATTCGGTGAAGGTGAAAGGTTCATCCCCGTACGTGGTCACGGTCAGGCCGAGGAGCCCTGACTTGCCGGTACGGAGGGTGCGGGCGGCGGCGGAAGGGCGGTAGCCCAGCCGGTCGGCCACCTCGCGGACATGGCTACGGGTGGCATCCGGAAGCCGGCCCTTGCCGTTGAGCGCGTCGGAGACAGTCGTGATGGACACACCGGCTGCGGCGGCCACGTCCCGGATGCCCGCCCGTCCCAGCCGGCGACCGGTCGACCGGCTCACCTGGTGCTTCCCTGCTGCTGTCATGGCGAGCCGATAGTAGGGCTCGGCAGGGCCATTCGCGGGGCCCCACCGAGGCTTGTCAAAAGGTACGTTTCTGCATGGTGACTACCCATCAATACCCTTTGAAACACAGGTAGTTGGCGCTCAAAATGATCATACGGGGGGATTTCTGCCGCGCTTGCCTGTCGATCGGGAGAGGTCTCGAAGAGGTCTCAAGTCACCTTCACGGGGGATGCGCGCCAGGGCGCAAGCCACCGGCGCGTAACAGAGTGGGGAGCGCTCCGTAGAGCCTGTGCGCGGGGTGCTGGCGCGGGGTGCTGGCGCGGTTGCCCGCCGGGCGCCGCCGCTGGGGCGGGGGCTGCCGCCGGACGGGCCAATCCTCATAAGGTGTGCAGTATTGGAGTCGAGCGGGACGGTCGAGGAGGACCTGCGGTGAGCGAGAAGACCCCGAAGCTGCGTGCTGCGCTGGACGGCATTCCGACCTACAAGCCGGGCCGGCCCGCCGCGGCGGACGGCCCTGCGGCCTACAAGCTGTCCTCCAACGAGAACCCCTATCCGCCGCTGCCGGGCGTCCTGGAGAGCGCGGTGACCGCCGCCGGGTCCTTCAACCGCTACCCGGACATGGCCTGTACGGGCCTCATGGCGGAGCTGGCCGAGCGCTTCTCGGTGCCGCTCTCCCACCTGGCGACCGGGACCGGCTCGGTGGGAGTGGCGCAGCAGCTGGTGCAGTCCACGGCCGGGCCCGGCGATGAAGTGATCTACGCCTGGCGGTCGTTCGAGGCGTACCCGATCATCACCCGGGTCTCCGGAGCCACTCCCGTACAGGTGCCGCTGACCTCCGGCGAGGTGCACGACCTGGACGCGATGCTCGCAGCGGTCACCGACCGGACCCGGCTGATTTTCGTTTGCAACCCCAATAACCCCACCGGCACCGTCGTACGCCGCGCCGAGCTGGAGTCCTTCCTGGACCGGGTGCCGAGCGACGTCCTGGTGGTGCTGGACGAGGCGTATCGCGAATTCATCCGGGACGAGCAGGTGCCGGACGGTATCGAGCTCTACCGCGACCGGCCCAATGTGTGTGTGCTGCGGACCTTCTCCAAGGCGTACGGCCTGGCGGGGCTGCGGATCGGGTTCGCGGTGGCGCATGAGCCGGTGGCGGCGGCGCTGCGCAAGACGGCGGTGCCGTTCGGGGTGAGCCAGCTGGCGCAGGAGGCGGCGGTGGCGTCGCTGCGCAGCGAGGCGGCGCTGCTGGAGCGGGTCGACGCACTGGTGGCCGAGCGGGCACGGGTGGCGGACGCGCTGGCCGGGCAGGGGTGGACGGTCCCCGAGTCGCAGGCCAACTTCGTCTGGCTGCGGCTGGGGGACCGTGCCGTCGACTTCGCGGCGGCGTGTGAACGCGCCGGGGTGGTGGTGCGGCCGTTCCCTGGTGAGGGGGTGCGCGTGACGATCGGCGAGAGCGCGGCGATGGATCTGTTCCTGGAGGCCGCGCAGGAGTTCCGCAAGGCGCTGTAGGGCGCGGGACGCGCCGTCAGGGCCTTGGCAAGGTCCTGCGCTGGGGCCGTGGGTCGTTGACCTGCGGCCTCAGGCTTTTTGTACGTGAATGGCGTCGCCGCCGCGGACGGTGGCCAGCGCGCGCGGGTCGCCGTCGAGGCGGCCCAGCACATTGCAGGGCGAGGCCAGGCGGGGCTCGTCGCCCCGGGAGATCGGTGTGGGCCCGTACGGCAGCGCCAGGGCGTTGCCCTCGGTCCAGAAAGCGACCGTGCCGGGTTCGACGACCTGGCGGGCGCCGGCCTCCAGCGCGGGCGTGAGCCCGGTGTCGAAGTAGACCTCTTCGCCCCAGGTGTGGGCGGTGCCGGCGATGGGCAGCGCCGCGACCAGTGCCGCGGCGGTCGGGGTGTCGTCGAGGGTGGCGGTCACATGCCCTGCGGGCCAGGAGATACGGATTCTCATGGCGACGAATTCAACAATATGTTGAAGCCCGGGGGAAGGGGTGTGCAGTAAGCGCGGAATAAGGATTCATATGCCATGGATTCCAGCGTGACGGCGGTCACGTACCCCCCTTATCGAAGGGTGAAGGTGCATGGGTAATAATGCTTGTGAATGTGAACGCGTTCACAAGCGCACCCGCTCTGTCTTGTCCATGGGGGCAGAACAGGGACTTTGCCGTGGTGCAACGGCGACGTAAGGAGGAAGCGACGTGGAGCTGGCGTTGGCGCCAGAGACTCTGGCGCGATGGCAATTCGGCATCACCACCGTCTACCACTACCTGTTCGTTCCCCTGACGATCTCCCTTGCCGCTCTCGTGGCCGGACTGGAGACCGCATGGGTGCGCACGGCGAAGCAGAAGTACCTCAAGGCGACCAAGTTCTGGGGCAAGCTGTTCCTGATCAACATCGCGATGGGTGTCGTCACCGGCATCGTCCAGGAGTTCCAGTTCGGCATGAACTGGTCCGACTACTCGCGGTTCGTCGGTGACATCTTCGGCGCCCCGCTCGCCTTCGAGGCGCTCATCGCGTTCTTCTTCGAGTCCACCTTCATCGGACTGTGGATCTTCGGCTGGGACAAGCTGCCCAAGAAGATCCACTGCTTCTGCATATGGATGGTCTCGATCGGCACGATCCTGTCCGCGTACTTCATCCTCGCCGCCAACTCCTGGATGCAGCACCCGGTCGGCTACCGCTACAACGCCCACACCGGCCGTGCCGAGCTCACCGACTTCTGGCAGGTGCTCACCCAGGACACCACTCTGGTCGTCGCCTTCCACACGCTCACCGCCGCCTTCCTGACCGGCGCCGCGTTCATGGTCGGCATCTCCGCGTACCACTTGATGCGCAAGAAGCACATCAAGGTGATGCGTACGTCGCTGCGGCTCGGCCTGGTCACGCTGGTCGTCTCCGGACTGCTCACCGCGATCAGCGGTGACGAGCTCGGCAAGGTCATGTTCAAGCAGCAGCCGATGAAGATGGCCGCCGCCGAGGCTCTGTGGGACAAGGAAGAGCCGGCGCCGTTCTCGGTCTTCGCCTACGGCGATGTCGAAAAGGGCCACAACACCGTCGCCGTCGAGGTCCCCGGCCTGCTCTCCTTCCTCGCGCACAACGACTTCACCTCGCCGGTCCCCGGCATCAACGACGTCAACAAGGCCGAGCAGCAGAAGTTCGGGCCCGGCGACTACCGGCCCAACATCCCGGTCGCCTACTGGGGCTTCCGCTGGATGATCGGCTTCGGTATGTCGTCCTTCGCCATCGGACTGGCCGGGCTCTGGCTCACCCGGAAGAAGTTCTGGCTGGCGCCGGGGCTGCGTACCGGAGACGAGGAACCACCCCGGCTCGCGCTCACCAAGAACAAGGAACTCGGCGCCCGCCTGAGCAAGTGGTACTGGTCGCTCGCCTTCCTCACCCTCGGCTTCCCGCTCATTGCGAACTCCTGGGGCTGGATCTTCACCGAGATGGGCCGCCAGCCCTGGGTCGTCTACGGCGTGCTGCGCACCTCGGATGCGGTGTCCCCGGGCGTCTCGCAGGGCGAGGTGATCACCTCCCTGGCCGTCTTCACCACGCTCTACGCGATCCTCGCCGTGGTCGAGGTCCGGCTGCTGGTGAAGTACGTCAAGGCCGGCCCCCAGGAGCTCACCGACTCCGACCTCAACCCGCCCACCAAGATCGGCGGCGACCCCACGGACGCCGACCGGCCGATGGCCTTCTCGTACTAGGAGGCGGCTGTGCAACTCCACGACATCTGGTTCGTCCTCATCGCCTTTCTGTGGACCGGGTACTTCTTCCTCGAAGGGTTCGACTTCGGGATCGGCGTGCTCACCAAGCTCCTCGCCCGGGACCGGCTCGAGAAGCGCGTACTGATCAACACCATCGGCCCGGTCTGGGACGGTAACGAGGTCTGGCTGCTCAGCGCGGCCGGCGCGACCTTCGCCGCCTTCCCGGACTGGTACGCCACCCTCTTCTCCGGCTTCTACCTGCCGCTGCTGCTGATCCTGGTCTGCCTGATCGTGCGCGGCGTCGCCTTCGAGTACCGCGCCAAGCGGGCCGAGGAGGCATGGCAGCGCAACTGGGAGACGGCGATCTTCTGGACCTCGCTGCTGCCCGCCGTCCTGTGGGGCATCGCGTTCGGCAACATCGTGCACGGCGTGAAGATCGATGCGCACAAGGAGTACGTCGGCACCCTCCTGGACCTGCTGAACCCGTACGCGATCCTGGGCGGCCTGGTCACCCTGACCCTGTTCACCTTCCACGGTGCGGTGTTCGCCTCGCTCAAGACGGTGGGCGACATCCGGGAGCGGGCGCGCAGGATGGCGACCGTACTCGGGCTGCTCGCGGCCGTGACGGCGATCGCGTTCCTGGCCTGGACCCAGGCCAGCAGGGGTGACGGCGGCAGCTTGATCGCCATGATCGTCGCGGTGGTCGCGCTGATCGCGGCGCTCGGGGCCAACCGGCTCGGCCGCGAGGGATGGGCGTTTGCGTTCTCCGGGATCACCATTGCGGCCGCGGTCGCCATGCTGTTCCTCACGCTGTTCCCGAACGTCATGCCGTCGACGCTGAACGAGAGCTGGAGCCTTACGGTTACCAATGCCTCGTCCAGCCCGTACACCCTGAAGATCATGACCTGGGGTGCGGCGATCGCTGCGCCTCTCGTGATGCTCTACCAGGGGTGGACGTACTGGGTCTTCCGCAAGCGGATCGGCACCCAGCACATCGCCGACGCCCATACGCCGACGGCCGACGCTCCTGCCCCAACGCCCTCCAGCTGACGGAGGTTTCACGTGAAACCGATCGACCCGCGCCTGCTCCGATACGCCCGCGCCACCCGCCTCTTCCTTGTCGCGGTGGTGGCACTCGGGCTTGCCGGAGCGGGGCTGGTCGTCGGACAGGCCATGCTGATCGCCGAGATCGTGGTCGGTGCCTTCCTGCACGACCTCGATCTCGGCGCTCTGACCACACCGGTCGCGCTGCTCGCCGCGGTTTCGGCCGGCCGGGGGCTGGTCTCCTGGCTCACCGAACTGGCCGCGCACCGGGCAGGCGCCGCGGTCAAGTCCGAGCTGCGGATGCGGCTGATCGAACGGGCGGCGCGGCTGGGCCCCGGCGCCACGGTCCGCCGTGCGGGCGCCGGCGCGCAGGCACCGGACGCGCACAGCCCCGAGGGCGACGCGGGCACGCTGGAGATGCGTACCGGCGAACTGGCCACCCTCGCCACCCGCGGCATCGACGCCCTCGACGACTACTTCGCCCGCTATCTGCCGCAGCTGGGCCTGGCGGTCGTCGTCCCCGTCGCCGTACTCGCCCGGATCGTCCTGGGCGACTGGATCTCCGCGCTGACGATCGTCGTCACCCTGCCGCTCATCCCGCTGTTCATGATCCTGATCGGCTGGACCACGCAGTCGCGGATGGACCGCCAGTGGCGGCTGCTCGCCCGGCTCTCCGGCCACTTCCTCGACGTCGTCGAGGGCCTGCCCACCCTCAAGGTCTTCGGCCGGGCCAAGGCCCAGGCCGCCTCGATCCGTGCCATCACCGGTGAATACCGCCGCGCGACGCTGCGCACCCTGCGGATCGCCTTTCTCTCGTCCTTCGCCCTCGAACTGCTTGCCACCATCTCCGTCGCGCTGGTCGCGGTCGGCATCGGAATGCGCCTGGTGCACGGCGAACTCGACCTCTACACCGGCCTGTTGGTGCTGGTCCTGGCGCCCGAGGCGTATCTGCCGCTGCGGCAGGTGGGCGCGCAGTACCACGCCGCGGCCGAGGGGCTGTCCGCCGCGGAGGAGATCTTCGCGGTGCTGGAGACGCCGCTGCCCGCGCCCGGCACCGCGCCCGCGCCCGAAGGCACCGGGCTGGCCGTCGAGAACCTGGTCGTCCGCCACCCCGGACGCACCGCCGACTCGCTCCCCGCGACCTCGTTCGAGGTCCGGCCCGGCGAGACCGTGGCCCTGGTCGGCCCCTCGGGCGCCGGCAAGTCCACGCTGCTGAGTGTGCTGCTCGGCTTCACCGCACCGGCCGAGGGCCGCGCCCTGGCAGACGGCCAGGACATCGCGTCCCTCTCCCCCGAAAGCTGGCGGCGACGGATCGCCTGGGTCCCGCAGCACCCGCACCTTTTCGCCGGCACCATTGCCGAGAACGTCCGGCTGGCGCGCCCGGACGCGGACGACGCGGCGGTACGGGCCGCGCTGCGCGACGCCGGGGCGCTGGACTTTGTTGACGTGCTCCCGCACGGCGCGGCCACCCGCCTCGGCGAGTTGGGCGCCGGACTCTCCGCAGGCCAGCGCCAGCGCATCGGGCTCGCCCGCGCCTTCCTCGCCGACCGCCCGATCCTGTTGCTGGACGAGCCGACTGCCAATCTCGACGGTGAGACCGAGGAAGCTGTCGTGGCGGCGGTCCGCCGCCTCGCGGCCGGTCGTACGGTCCTGCTGGTCGTCCACCGGCCGGCGCTGCTGGCGGTGGCGGACCGGGTGGTGCGGCTGGCGGGGCGGGACACGGTTTCGCGCGCGGCTTCGGTTGAGGGCGTGGCCCCGGGGCCGGCGCCGGATGTTTCACGTGAAACAGCAGCGGGGCCGCCCGCGCGGTCCGCGGTCTCCACAACGTCCGCCGATGACGCCGCAGTTGAGCCCGTCCCGGCCGGCTCCCCGGCGCTGACGCGCCTGCGGCGCATGGCCCGGACCCGCCGGTCCCGCTTCGCGCTGGCCCTTCTGCTCGGGAGCCTCGCGCTGGGCAGCGCGGTCGGCCTCATGGCGACCTCCGGCTGGCTGATCTCGCGGGCCGCGCAGCAGCCGCCGGTGCTGTATCTGATGGTGGCGGTCACCGCGACCCGCGCGTTCGGCATCGGGCGGGCGGTTTTCCGCTACGCCGAGCGGCTGGTCGCGCACGACGCGGTGTTCCGGATGCTCGCCGATGTACGCGTCGCGGTCTTCCGGCGCCTGGAGCGGCTGGCGCCGGCCGGTCTCAAGGAGCGCAGCCGCGGCGATCTGCTCTCGCGGCTCGTCGCCGATGTCGATGCGGTGCAGGACTACTTCCTGCGCTGGCTGCTGCCCGTCGGGGCCGCGGTGGTGGTCGGCGCGGGTGCCGTGGGGTTCACCGGCCGGCTGCTGCCGGAGGCCGGCGCGATCCTCGCCGTCGGGCTGCTGCTCGCGGGCGCGGGCGTGCCGCTGCTCTCGGGTGTGCTGGCCCGGCGGGCGGAGCGTCAGCTGGCGCCGGCACGTGGTGTGCTGTCCACCCGCATCGTCGATCTCCTCACCGGTACGGCCGAGTTGACCGTGGCCGGCGCCCTTCCGGCCCGTACGGACGCGGCCCGGCGCGCGGACCGTGACCTGACCCGGATCGCCTCCCGCTCGGCCGCCGCGGCCGGAGCAGGGGCCGGGCTCTCGGCGCTGCTGTGCGGGCTGACCGTCGCCGCGGCGGCGGTGGCCGGAGTCCAGGCGGTGCACGCGGGCCGGCTGCACGGGGTCGCGCTGGCCGTCGTTGTCCTCATCCCGCTGGCGGCGTTCGAGGCGGTGGCCGGGCTGCCGCTCGCCGTGCAGTACCGCCAGCGCACCTGGCGCGCCGCCGAGCGGGTCTTCGAGGTGCTTGACGCGCCGGTGCCGGTGCAGGAGCCGGCCTCGCCGGTCACGGCTCCCGAGGCCCCGTTCCCGCTGGCCGTACAGGACCTGGCCGCGCGCCACCCGGGGCAGGCGGAGCCCGCGTTGGACGGCGTCGGCTTTACGCTGACGGCGGGCCGACGGCTGGCCGTCGTCGGTCCGTCCGGGTCCGGCAAGACCACGCTGGCGCAGGTCCTGCTGCGCTTCCTCGACCAGGAGGCCGGCGCGTACACCCTTGCCGGGACGGATGCCCGGACGATGGACGGTGACGCGGTGCGGCGGCTGGTGGGGCTGTGTGCGCAGGACGCGCACCTCTTCGACAGCTCGCTGAGGGAGAACCTCAGGCTTGCCCGCCGGGGCGGCCCGGAGGCGGCGGATCCCGGCGACCAGGACCTGTGGGACGCGCTCGAGCGGGCGCGGCTGGCGGACTGGGTGCGCGGCCTGCCCGACGGGCTGGACACCATGGTCGGCGAGCACGGCGCCCGGCTGTCGGGTGGTCAGCGGCAGCGGCTGGCGCTGGCCCGCGCGCTGCTCGCGGACTTCCCGGTGCTGGTCCTGGACGAGCCCGCCGAGCACCTCGACCTGGCCACCGCCGACGCGCTGACCGCGGATCTGCTGGCCGCGACCGAGGGTCGTACGACGGTCCTGATCACCCACCGGCTCACCGGCCTCGATGCGGTCGACGAGGTGCTCGTCCTGGACCGCGGCCGGGCCGTACAGCACGGCGGATACGCGGAGCTGGCGACGGCCGACGGTCCGTTCCGGCGGATGCTGGAGCGCGAGCGGGCGGTCGATGCGGCCTACGGTGAGGGCCACGCGTCGGCTCGCGTCCCCGCATAAGGCCTGCCTTCTGGCCGCCGGGCCCCGCATAACCGGACTTTCGCCGGAAATGGGCCCTTATTAGGCTCATGGCATGGCAGTCACGGCAGGACCCCCGGACCCCAGGGACAGCGGCCGGACGGATCGCGGAGAGGCGGATCTTGGAGAGTCGGACCGTCGGCAGGCGAACCGCGCGGAGACGGACGCGTCCCCGGCCCGCGACGCCATGGCCGTGGCCACCGAGGCCACCCGCAGCCTGCAGGGACTGTCGTCCGAGCTGACCGCCCGGATCCCGCAGTTGCTGGAGGCGATGCGGACGGTCGGCGCGGGCCTCGATCTGCACATCACTCTCGACCGGATCGTGGAGACCGCCGCCGAGCTGGCCGATGCCCGTTATGCCGCGATCGGGATCATCGACGAAGCCCGTGAGGGGCTGTCGGACTTTGTGACGTACGGCGTGACCGCGCAGCAGCACCGGCAGATCGGCGCGCTGCCCGACGGCCACAAGGGCCTGCTGGGTGCGCTGATCCACGATCCGAAGCCGCTGCGCCTGGCCGACCTCACCCGGGACCCGCGATCGGCCGGATTTCCGCCGGAGCACCCGCCGATGCGGACGTTCCTGGGGGTGCCGATCCGCGTCCAGGGGGAGATCTTCGGCAACCTCTATCTGACGGAGAAGCGCGGCGGCGGCGCGTTCAGCGAGGGGGACCTGCACATGGTGCGGGTGCTGGCCACCGAGGCCGGTATCGCGATCGGCAACGCCCGGATGCATGCGGCGATCCGTCAGCGGGAGCGCTGGATCGACGGCTCGGTCGCGGTGACCACCGAGCTTCTGGCGGGCAGCGATGTCGACGATGCGCTCGCGGTGGTCGCCGAGCAGGCGCGGCGGCTGGCGGATTCGGCGGCCGGGATTGTGCTGCTGCCCGACGATGAGGGCGGGCTGGAGATCGTCGCGGTGTCGGCGGACGACCCCACCGGCATCATGGGCACGCAGATTCCGCCGGACAGTCCGGTGGCGGAGCAACTGCTCGCCGGGGAGCCGGTGTTCGTGGACGATTCGGCCGCCGACCCCCGCATGGTGACGGCCATCGCGCCGCGCTTCGGCCCGAGCATGATGCTGCCGCTCAAGAGCGGCGGCCGGGTGCTGGGCACGCTCGCGATCCCGCGCAACCGCGGTGCCCGCCCGTACACCGCCGCCGAGCGGACGCTGGCCATCCAGTTCGCGGCGCAGGCCGCGCTGGCGCTGGTGCTGGCCGATGCGCAGCGCGACCGTGAGCGGCTGGCGGTGCTGGAGGACCGCGACCGGATCGCCCGTGACCTGCACGATCTGGTCATCCAGCGGCTGTTCGCGACCGGGATGATGCTGGAGAGCGCGCACCGTAAGGCCCTGGTGCCGGAGGTGACGCTGGGCGTCGGCAAGGCAGTCGACGAACTGGACGTGACCATTCAGGAGATCCGGACCGCGATCTTCGCGCTCCAGCAGGGCCCGGCCGAGGCGCCGTCCGGTCTGCGCACCCGGGTGCTGCGCGAGATCGGCACCGCCGCCGTCCCTCTCGGCTTCCAGCCGTCGGCCAACTTCATCGGGCCGGTCGACTCCCGGGTCGGCGAGCTGACCGGCAAGAACCTCGTTGCCGCCCTGCGCGAGGCGCTCTCGAACGCCTTCCGGCACGCTCAGGCCTCCCGGATCGAGGTCGTCGTCGACGCGACGATCACCCTGCCGGACGGGTCGGAGGGGGTTCGCCTGACGGTCGCCGACGACGGCATCGGCATCGCGGAGGGCGGCCGTCGCAGCGGCCTGAAGAATCTCGCCAAGCGCGCGGAGTCGCTCGGCGGATCCAGTGCGTACGGACCAGGGCTGGGCGACGGCGGCACCGGGACGAAAGTGACGTGGGAGGCGCCGCTGTGAGGGGGCGGCACTGCGCCGTTCGGGGCGTTGGACGGGCTGTGCGGGCCTAAAATCCGTAGATTTCAGGATATTTAGGATCAATCTCGCCCTATGCGTTCATGGGCGTGCTGGAAGGAGCGGGGGGCAAGGCGGGCAGGGGCGTGCGGGGTGAGCGCGTTTGCCCTGGCGGTGTCGGCGGCGGTGGGGATCGCCTCGCCGTACACCCCAAGCGCGAGGGCGACCGCCCTCGGTGAGCACGCCGTGGGCGACCGCCCCGTTGCCGGTCTGCGCGCCGCGGCCGGCCACTCGTCCCGGACGCGGCTGGCCGATGTGAGCCTCGAGGTGATCCGGCTGGGCGAGGCGGCGCGCCGGGCGAGCCGTTCGTACGAAGCGAGAAGCCGCGCGGAGCAGGAACAACGGGCCGAAAGCCACCGGCTGCGGACGGAGCTGGACCGTGCGCGGCGGCTGGCCGACGCGCTGCGCCGCCGGGCCGGTGCGATCGCCGAGGCGCAGTACCGCACCGGCAGCCGCGTCGCCTACATGCTCCACAAGGCCGCTGACCACCGGACGCCGCTGGTCAGCGGGTACGAAGAGGTGGCGCGGCGGGAGCGGGCGCTGGTGGCGCGGGTGGGGACCGTACGGCGCGCGGGCCGCAGGCTGGCGGTCGGCAGCGCGAGGGCGGCCGCCCGTGCGGCCGCCCTCGCCGCGGACCGCGACCGGTTCAGGGAGGTGCAGGCGCAGGCCGACCGCGGTCTGGACGCGGCCCGCGTCGCGCTGGATCAGCTGGCGTCGCAGGCGGCCCGGAGCGGTAACTGCGGCACGCTGCCCAGCGAGGTGAGCACCGCCGCCAGGGCCGCCGCCCCCATGGCCGGCGCGAGCGCGCCCTGGATGCGCCCGGTGGAGCGCTATGAGCTGTCCGCCCCCTTCGGCGGCGCGGGCTCCCACTGGGCATCCGCCCATACGGGCCAGGACTTCGCGGTGCCGGTCGGCACCCCCGTACGGGCCGTGGGCGAGGGCCGTATCGAAAGCCTGACCTGCGGTGACGGCTTCGGGATCAGCCTGGTCGTACGGCATCGCGACGGTCTGTACACGCAGTACGCGCACCTGTCGGCGCCGTTGGCGCGACCGGGACAGCGGGTCGCCCCCGGGGAGCGGATCGCGCTGTCCGGGGGCACCGGCAACTCCACCGGGCCGCATCTTCACTTCGAGGTGCGGCGCACGCCCTATCTGGGGTCCGGCGTGGACCCTGTGCCGTGGCTGCGGCACCACGGCGTCGTGGTGTGAGGCGTCAGCGCGCCTGCAGGATCCGCTCGATGATCACCGCGACGCCGTCGTCGTTGTTGGATTCCGTACGGCGCGTGGTGGCGGCCAGCACGTCGGGGTGGGCGTTGGCCATCGCGTACGAGGTACCCGCCCAGGCGAGCATCTCTATGTCATTGGGCATATCGCCGAACGCGACGACCTCCGCGGGCGAGATGCCGCGCTCCGCGCAGCAGTGGGCCAGGGTGCCGGCCTTGCTGACGCCGGCGCCGCTGATCTCCAGGAGTGCGGTGGGGCTGGAGCGGGTGAAGGACGCGAGATCGCCCGCGACCGTACGGGCCAGCGCCAGGAAGGCGTCGGGGTCCAGGTCGGGGTGGTGGGCGAGCAGCTTGAGCACGGGCCGGCCGACGCCGTCCGGGTCCACGGATGCCGCGAAGTCCTCGTCCAGGAGCTTCTCCGCCGGGGCGACGATCGCGGTCGGGTCCAGGTGGAGCGGCGGGTATCCCGGCTCGTGGTGAAAGCTGCTGGTGCGCTCCACCGCGAAGGAGGTGCTGGGGGCGGCGCCGCGCAACGCGGTCACGACGTTCAGCGCGACCGTGTGTTCCAGGGGGCTGACCTCGACGATACGGCGGCCGCGGTGCAGGTCGACGACGGCCGCGCCGTTCGCGCAGATCGCCAGGCCGTGGCCGTGCACATGGTCGCTGACCACGTCCATCCAGCGGGCCGGGCGGCCGGTGACGAAGAAAACCTCGATGCCGGCTTCCTCGGCGGCGGCGAGCGCGGCGATGGTCCGGTCGGAGACCGTCTTGTCGTCGCGCAGCAGCGTGCCGTCAAGGTCGGTGGCGATCAGCCGGGTGGGCCGGGGCGCAACGGGCGGCCCGGGCACCGGTGGCGTCATCGCGGAGGCGTCAGTCACGCGCCCATCTTCGCGTACCGCGCCGCACAGGCGTGCGCTGGGGCGTGCACTTGAGCTCTGCGGCCCGATCACCCGAGCTGTGCGACCGCCTCGGTGGCGATCTGCTCGAACACCTTCTGGTCGGCGGCGAAATCGGAGTCCGGTACCGGCGCGTGGAGAACGATCTCGTTGAAGCCGAGCTCGATGTGCCGGCCCGCGAAGTCGACGAACGCGTCGAGGGACTCCAGCGGACGGCCGCGGTCCGGGGTGAAGCCGGTGAGGAAGACCTTGTCCAGCTCGGCGATGTCCCGGCCGACCTCCGTGCATGCCTTCTCCAGCTTCTCCACCTGGCCCCGGACGGCTTCGAGGGAGTCCTCGGGGGTGCCCGTCGCGTAGACCTTGGGGTCGCCGGTCGTCACCCACGCCTGGCCATGGCGCGCGGCGAGCTTGAGCCCGCGCGGACCGGTGGCGGCGACCGCGAAGGGGATACGGGGCCGCTGCACACAGCCGGGTATGTTGCGGGCCTCCTCGGCCGAGTAGTAGGTGCCCTGGTGGGAGACCGAGTCCTCGGTGAGCAGGCGGTCGAGCAGCGGCACGAACTCGCCGAAGCGGTCCGTCCGCTCGCGCTGGGACCAGGGCTCCTGGGCGAGCGTGCTCGAGTCGAAGCCGTTGGTGCCGGCACCGATGCCGAGGGTGATCCGGCCGCCGGAGATGTCGTCGAGGGTGATCAGTTCCTTGGCGAGGGTGACCGGGTGCCGGAAATTGGGCGAGGTCACCAGCGTGCCCAGGCGCAGCCGGGAGGTGGCCGTCGCGGCGGCGGTCAGCGTTGGCACGGCGCCGTACCACGTCTGGTCGCGGAAGGACCGCCAGGCCAGATGGTCATAGGTGTACGCGGCGTGGAATCCGAGCGCTTCGGCGCGCTGCCACTGCTCGCGACCGCCCTCGTGCCAGCGGCGGACGGGAAGGATCAGGGTGCTCAGGCGGAGGGAAGCGCTCATGGCGTAAAGGGTACGGGGAGGCCCGTGAAGCCCGGTGTGATGCCGGTTACGGGGCCGTTCGGCGGATGGCGGTCCGCGGGAGGTCTGTTTCACGTGAAACAGACCGCCCTGCGCTTACTCCGCATAGAGCTGCAAAGAGGGAGAATTAGTGCAGCGGCGCAGAGTGCAGGGCGCGGCGCGCGAGGTGACGCGGGAATCGATCCGGCGGCTGCGCGAAGCGCGGTGCGTTGGAGGAGCCATGGCACAGACCCGATTCGCCCCCGACCGCGGGCTGACCTCGCGCATGGTCACGACGATGTTCTTCATCGGACTGCTGTACGTCGTGGTCGTCGGCGTTCTGGTGGTGCTGCTGAAGGGCGCCTGGGTGGTGGTGCTGATCATCGCCGGGGGCCTGTTCGTCGCACAGTTCTGGTTCAGCGACCGGATCGCGGCGTTCAGCATGGGCGCCCACGAGGTCACACCGGAGCAGGCACCCGAGCTGCACGGCGCCGTCGACCGGCTGTGTGCGCTGGCCGATATGCCCAAGCCGCGGGTCGCCATCGCGAATTCGGATGTGCCGAATGCGTTCGCGACCGGCCGTAATCAGAAGAACTCGATGGTCTGCGCCACGACGGGGCTGCTGCGGCGGCTGGAGCCGGAGGAGCTGGAGGGCGTGCTCGCGCACGAGCTCTCGCATGTCGCGCACCGCGACGTCGCCGTGATGACCATCGCGTCGTTCCTCGGCGTACTGGCCGGAATCATCACCCGGGCCGCCCTGTGGAGCGGCGTCGGGCGCGACAACCGCGACCAGAACGCGGCCATCGCCGTACTGATCGTCACCGCTGTCAGCGCAGCCGTCTATGCCGTCAGCTTCCTGCTGACCCGGCTGCTGTCCCGCTACCGGGAGCTGTCCGCGGACCGCGCCGCCGCGATGCTGACCGGCCGGCCGTCGGCGCTGGCCTCCGCGCTGACCAAGGTCACCGGGCAGATTGCGCGGATCCCGACCGAGGATCTGCGCAAGGCCCAGCCGTTCAACGCCTTCTACTTCGCCCCGGCCTTCAACAAGGAGAGCTTCAGCCGGCTGCTGTCCTCGCACCCGACGCTGGAACAGCGGCTGGACCAGCTCGGCCGGATCGCGGCGCAGCTGGGGCGGTCGTGAGGGGCTCCGTAGCGGAAGGCATCGGCCGGCGTACGGCATCGGCCGCCGGAATGTCATCGTCAGGTGAAGGAGAGTAGGTCACGCATGGGATTTCTGGACGCCATTCTGGGCCGCAGCAAGCCGGTACGCCCCGATCTCGACCAGCTCTTCGCGCTGCCGTCCGCGGCAGTGACGCTGCAGGCCGCGGCCGGTTTTCGGCCCACCGGCCAGGGATCGGTGTGCTTCGCGAGCGTCGAGGGCGGAGCGTTCTCGCGGATTCAGGAGGAGGCGCAGGGACTCCTGGGCGGCTCGGTGGAGTTCACGCAGGATATGTACGGCTATACCTGGCTGATGGCACGGCAGGCGCCAGATGATGTGGCGGGCCTGGTCAACGACCTGCACGCGGTCAATACGTCCCTGGAGGAGGCGGGTTTCGGCCCGCAGCTGCTGTGCTCGCTGGTCGCCTTCCGCGACGGGCGGGACCGGCCGATGGCGCTGGTCTACCTCTACAAACGCGGCACGTTCTATCCGTTCGCCCCGCAGCCGGGCGGTGGCGAGAAGCGGGACAACCCACTGGAGCTTCAGGTGCGGGCGATGCTCGCGGACGATCTGAAGATCGAGACGGATCTGGCGCGGTGGTTCCCGGTGTGGGGGGCGCCGGGGCTTTGAGCCGGGGCTTGCGGGGGGGGGCTTGGGGGCGCGGGCCTATTGATTTCTGTGGCCTGTGGGCCTTACGGTGCGGCGCCGCTCAGCCGGGGAAGCGGAGGTATTCCGGCGGTACGTGGGCGGTGAGCCAGACCCCGTTGGCGCTGACCTGGAAGACATGGCCGGTCCGGTGCATCGCGGCCGCATCGACCGTCAGCACGACGGCCTTGCCGCGCCGGGCACCCACCCGGGTCGCGGTCTCGCGGTCGGGGGAGAGATGGACGGCGTGCCGGGACATCGGCCGCAGTCCCTCGCGCCGGATGGCAGCAATGCTGCGGGCCACCGTGCCGTGGAAGAGATACGCGGGCGGTTCGGCCGGCGGCAGATCGAGGTCGACGCGGATCGAATGGCCCTGGTTGGCGCGGATCCGGTCGCCCTCGATGGCGTACCGCCGTTTGTCGCTCTCCGCGACCACCGTCTCCAACTCGGCCCGGGAGAAGCGGAATCCGTGCCGCGTGGCCGCATCGATCAACGCCGGCACCGCAACCCAGCCCTGCGCGTCGAGCGTGATGCCGATCCGTTCCGGCTCATGCCGGAGATGTTTCGCCAGATACTTGGAAATGCGCACGGCGCGCTGACTGTTCATGGCTCCAGGGTCCCGCCCGGCGCGCCCGAAGGCACCTGATTTCCGGGTCAGGCGTTGGCGTCGCCCGCCTCCCCGGCCCCATTTGGTGGTCAGCTTGCCCAGCTCTCCGTAGACCTGGCTCTGTGTGGCGGGCCGGACGTTCGCGAGTGAGGCGTTGAACGTCTTCATCGGGTCGTAGCCTCTGGCCGGGCCTCGGCGAGCAGACCCGGCACAGCGTGTCTCAGGCTCATGACCCACAAATTACCTTCCACTATTGACACGTCAAGACAGGATCTTCTATTTTTGACATGTCGAAGTAGGAGTGTAATCCCGGCGCCATCAGTCGGCACGGGATCGTCGGGAACGAGGGGGATCATGGGCTATCTGCGGAGTTTCATTCCGTGGCTGGTGTTCGCAGGCGTGGGGGCGCTCGGCTGGCAGTGGGGGGCGCTGGCGGCGCTGCTGGTCTCGGCGGGGCTGCTCGTCGCCGACCGCGCCGCGGGCCTTTCCCTGGAGTCCCGGCTGCTGGAATACGGAACCATCCTGTTCTTCGTGGCCATGACGATCCTGGCCTTCGCCCGGCCCGACAGTGGCCTCCGGTTCTACGGCGGGTCCCTTTCGATGGGCTGGCTGGCGCTCTTCTCCTGGCTGTCCATCGCCGTCCGCCGCCCCTTCACGATGGTCATAGCGCGCCGGGTGGCCCCGCCGGAGGTCTGGCACACCCCGCTGTTCCGGCGCATCAATGTCGTCCTCACCGCCGCGTGGGCGCTGTCCTTCACCCTCGGTGCGGCCGCGCAGGCGGTCATCACGGCCAACGATCTCAGCCTGTTCATCTCGATACCCGTACAGATCGCTGGATTCGTCCTTCCTGCCCGCTTCACCGCCTTCTACCCGGACCGGGCCCGCGCCCGGTTCCTGCGGGAGCAGTCCGGTGTGCGGCCCGGTCTCCAGGAGGCATGACGCCATGATCGCCAGTACCGCATCCGAATCCTCGGCGTCCGCGCCTCACATGGCAGGCAACTTCGCGCCGGTGACGGACGAGCTGACCGCGTACGACCTGCCGGTCACGGGCACGGTCCCCCCGGAGCTGACCGGCTGGTTTCTGCGCAACGGCCCCAACCCCCGCGACGCCGCCTCCCGGCACTGGTTCTTCGGTGACGGCATGGTGCACGGGCTGCGCCTGGAGGGCGGCCGCGCCGTCTCGTACCGCAACCGCTGGGTGCGTACCGACTCCTTCACCGACGGCACGCGCGCCGTGGACGAGCAGGGGCGCCGCAACTTCCGGGCGGGAGCCGCCAACACCCACATCGTCCGGCACGCCGGCCGCACCCTGGCGCTGGTCGAGTCGTCCTTCCCGTACGAGGTCGACTGCCGTCCCGGACATGAGCTGGAGACCATCGGCGCCCATGACTTCGGCGGCCGGCTCACCACCGCCATGACCGCCCACCCCAAGACCTGCCCCACCACGGGCGAGCTCCACTTCTTCGGGTACGGCGGCCCCAACCCGCCCTATCTCACCTACCACCGTGCCGATGCGGCAGGGGAGTTGGTGGTCAGCCGCCCCATCGACGTACCTGCGCAGACGATGATGCATGACTTCCATCTGACCGCTGGCCATGTCGTCTTCATGGACCTCCCGGCCGTCTTCGACCGCAGCCACCCCGGCATGCCGTATGCCTGGGACCCGGAGTACGGCGCCCGGCTGGGTGTACTGCGCCGCGACGACCCGTACGGCGAGGTGCGCTGGCTGCCCATCGATCCCTGCTATGTCTTCCACAGCCTCAACGCTCATGACGACGGCGAGCAGCGCATCGTCCTCCATGTCGCCCGCTACGCCGAATTCGGCACCAGCAGCCCGTCCCATCTGTGGCGTTGGACCATCGACCTCGTGTCCGGCACCGTGACGGAGGAGCAGCTCGACGACCAGTTCTGCGAGTTTCCCCGCATCGACGACCGACTCGCCGGACTGCCCGCCCGCTTCGGCCACGCCATAGCCGGCGAGCTTCCCGGCTCGGGGCCGATACCCGGTGCGCTGCTCCGTTACGACCTGCGCTCCGGCGCGGTGACCCGGCACGACTTCGGCCCCGGCCGCACCCCGTCCGAGGCGGCCTTCGCCCCCGCGGACGACCGCCCCGGCGGGCCGGGCTGGCTGCTCACCTACGTCTATGACGCGTCCACCGACACCAGCGACCTCGTCATCCTGGACGCGGAGGACATATCCACCGGCCCGGTGGCGACGGTGCATCTTCCGCAGCGTGTGCCGTACGGCTTCCACGGCAACTGGCTGCCGGATCCCGAGAGGTGAGGACGGGTTGAGGGCTCCGGGGTCTCCGTCGGTCAGCGCCGGGGTGCCCTGTCGCCGGCCGAGCCATCCCGTATGCCCGAGGCGGCCAGCGCATCCATGGTGCGGGCCTGGACCTCGCGGTGGGCTGCGGCGGCGATGAAGGCGGCCGTGTTGTCCGGGCCGACAAGGTCTCGTACGGCCTGGACGGTGTCGGCGGGGAGCGTCACCGTCACCGTCACCGTCTCCGGCCCGGTCGCGGTATGGGGGTCTGCGACCGGCCGGGGGGCGGAACCAGGCGCGGGAGCCGCGACGGCCTCGGGTGCGGGGCCTTGCGCGGGGCCAGGGGCAGAGGGGGGGAGCGGCCCCGGCTCCTCGCCCGTCCTGCGGGGCTCCCCCGGTAGGGCCTCGGCAAGGTGCCGTCGGAGGTATCGCGTGGCCAGGGTGCGCATGGCGCGGGCGAGTTCGGCGTCGATGGTCTGTTGGGCCAGTGGGCGGAGGCGTCGTACGAGGGCGGCGGCCTCGGCGGCTTCGGATTCGGTGGGCGGGTGGTCGAGGAACGGCTGGAAGATGTGCTCGGAGGTGAAGTCGACGAAGCGGGCGGCGATGTGCTCGACCTGGCCGCGTACCTCTCGCAGATGCCCGGAGATGGCCAGAAGCGGGACGCCTGCGGAATGGAGTTCGGCGGCGACGGCGAGTTCCTGAGGGCTGGGGACGAGGAACTCGTCGTCGTGGCCGGGGATGCGTTCCAGGACACCGAGTTCGACGGCCTCGGCCACCGCCGCCTCGTCGGAGGTGCCGCCGAAGGTGGTGTCCAGCTCGGCGCGGCTGATGCGGGAGGCCTTCTCGTCGGTCCATGGCCCGTCGATCTCGGCGACCAGGCCGAGGACCCCGCCGAGATCGAGTCCCGCGTCCCAGGCCTCGAGGAGTTCCTTGATGCTGGCCAGGGTGTAGCCGCGGTCGAGGAGGTCGGCGATCTGGCGCAGCCGGGCCAGGTGGGCATCGCCGTAGACATTGGCCCGGCCGCGGCGCTCGGGGCGCGGGAGCAGCCCGCGGTCCTGATAGGCGCGGATCGTACGGACCGTGGCGCCGCTGAGATGGGCCAGGTCCTCGATGCGGTATTCGGCCGCCGGCGGCTGCTCGGTCACTGCGGTGCTCCTCACAAGATGGCCGCCCGGTTCACAAGATGGCTGTGCGTTCCCGGCCGGGCGTTCCCGGCCGCGCGTTACGAGAGGGCCGCGCGGCCCACCGCACCCGCCGCGGCCCGCGCGGCCGGGGAGGACGCCAGGTAGGCGACGGCCGTGCGCAGCGACCCTTCCTGCGAGGGATGGTACGACCGCCGCAGATAGCGCGGTATCGCCGCTCCCAGCTCGCGCCAGGTGGGCAGCAGGCCTTTGCCCACGGCGCGGTTGTGCTCGCGCAGCGAGTAGCGGGAGCGGACGGTGAGCCGGGGGTCGTGCCGGAGAAGGTAGGCCGCGCCCCAGCCCCAGAGGTACAGCAGGACGGGGGCCGTTACGGACATGCCGAGGACGCGGCGGAGATAGCGGGCGGGTTCCTCGCCGCCGGTGTGCTGGTACATGTCGAAGGCGACGGCGCGGTGCTCGACCTCCTCCGCGCCGTGCCAGCGCAGCAGGTCGAGCATGACCGGGTCGGGGGCGGCGCGGTCCAGGCCGTCGGCGGCCAGCACCCAGTTGCCGAGCACCGCGGTGAACTGCTCGATCGCGGCGATGAGGGAGAGGCGGAAGCGCAGCCATTCCTGTTCGGGAAGGGGTATGCCGAACGGTGGCTTCACGCCCAGGAGGTACTCGAAGAGGAAATCGACATGCCGGGTGTAGGGGCCGGTGTCGAGGCCCTGGTGGGCCAGGTGCTCCAGTACGTAGGCGTGCTGGACGCTGTGCGTCGCCTCCTGGCCCATGAAGCCCTTGATGTCCTTGAGGAGTTGCTCGTCCCGTACCAGCGGCAGGGCCTCCTTGAAGACCTTGACGAACCACCGCTCGCCCGCCGGCAGCAGCAGATGCAGCACATTGATGACGTGCGTGGCGGTGGGCTCGTCCGGGATCCAGTGCAGCGGCGTCTCGCGCCAGTCGAACGAGACCCGCCGCGGCGTGATCGGGTGGCGCTCCTGCGGATGTGGCGTACGTGGCGTGCGTGATGTGCTCATGCGCGGCTCCTGACGTGCGCAGTTCTCTCCCAGGGGGATCGGTGGCTACAGCGGCGGCTCGATACGGGCGATGGCGCGCAGGGCGCGCGGGGCGAAGCGGGACATCAGATGGGCGCCGCGCGCCTCGGGGGTGACGGGAACCACCGCCTGGTTGCGGGCCACCGCGCGCAGCACGGCGTCGGCGACCTTCTCCGGCGGGTAGTTGCGCAGCCCGTACATCCGCGCGGCCTTGGCCTGGCGGCGCTTCTCCTCGTCCGCCGAGACGCCGGCAAAGCGCGAGGTGGTGGTGATGCTGGTGTTGACCAGCCCCGGACAGATGGCCGAGACGCCGATGCCCTGGCCCGCCAGCTCGGCGCGCAGGCACTCGCTGAGCATCAGGACGGCCGCCTTGGATGTGCTGTAGGCGGGCAGGATCTTGGACGGTTGGAACGCGGCGGCCGAGGCGGTGTTGACGATGTGGCCGCCCTGCCCGCGGTCCGCCATCCGCTTGCCGAAGATCCGGCAGCCGTGGATGACGCCCCACAGATTGACGTCCAGGACCTTCTTCCAGTCCTCGGTGGTGGTGTCGAGAAAGGAGCCGGACAGGCCGATGCCGGCGTTGTTCACCAGGACGTCGACGGTGCCGTAAGCGGCATCCACCGTGTCGGCGAGCTTCTCCATGGCCGCCTCGTCCGACACGTCGACGGTCTCGCCCCAGGCCTGCGGGGCGCCGATCAGCCGCGCCATGTCGGCGGTCCGCGCCGCGCCCTCGGCGTCCCGGTCGACGGCGATGATCCGCGCGCCGGCCTCGGCGAAGGCGAATGCCGTGGCCCGCCCTATGCCGCTGGCAGCGCCGGTCACCAGCACCAGCTGGCCGCCGAAGCGGTCGGCATACGGGCCGGTGGCCACCACCTTCTTCGCCGGGTCGCCTTCCTCCTTGGCGTCGACGAACTCGGTGATCCAGGAGGTCAGCTGGTCGGGCCGGGTGCGCGGAACCCAGTGCTTGGCCGGGAGGGTGCGACGTACCAGCTGGGGCGCCCACTGCTCGAGGTCGTCGTAGAGCCGCTGGGACAGGAATGCGTCGCCGGTCGGGGTGATCAGCTGGACGGGGCAGTGTGCATAGGCGTCGGCGCGCGGGCGGCGCAGCCGGGGGAGGACGTTGTCGCGGTAGAGCCAGGCACCGTGGGAGGCGTCGGTCGGCAGCGAGGGGGTCGGATAGCCGCCGGCGGGCACCTTCTCCACCCGCTGCAGAATTTTTGGCCAGCGCTTGCCGAGCGGGCCCTTCCAGGCCAGCTCGGGCAGCATGGGCGTATGCAGGATGTAGACGTACCAGGACTTGGCGCCCTGGTTGATGAGCTGGGCGGCGCGCCGTGGGGTGGGCCGCGTCATCCGCTTCTTGATCCAGTGCCCGAAGTGGTCCAGGGACGGGCCCGACATGGAGGTGAAGGACGCGATCCGCCCCTCCGTACGCCGGACCGTGGCGAATTCCCAGGCCTGTACGGAGCCCCAGTCGTGGCCCACCAGGTGGACCGGCCGGTCGGGGCTGACGGCGTCCGCGACGGCCAGGAAGTCGTCGGTCAGCTTCTCCAGGGTGAACCCGCCGCGCAGCGGCTTCGGCGCCGTCGACCGGCCGCAGCCCCGGACGTCGTAGAGCACCACATGGAACCGCTCGGCCAGCCGCCGGGCGACCTCGGACCACACCTCCTTGCTGTCCGGATAGCCGTGCACCAGCATCACCGTGGGCCGCGCGGTGTCCCCCAGCTCGGCGACGCACAGTTCGACACCGCCGGTACGCACCCGGCGCTCCCGAGCACCCTGGAGCCCCTCGCCCTGACTCTGACCCTGACCCCGCCCCTGGCTCTGTCCCGTGTTCACGCGGCCTTCTCCTCCTGCCAGCGCCGCACATGCGGCAGATCGTCGTCCAGCCAAAAGGCGCTTTCCTCGGGGTCCTTGGAGTCGGTGACGACCAGGATCTCCTCGAACTTGGCGCCCGTACCCCGGAAGCCGAGGTGGGGTTCGACCGCCCACAGCCCCGGCTGCGGCGGATGGTCGGAGAAGGTGTACGGGCTCCACAGCGGCGACCAGCCGTCCCGGTGGCCGTGCAGTGCATCGGAGGCGAGGCCCTTGAGGGACTGGGTGCCGAAGCCGAAGAGGGTGGGGGACCAGCGGCGTTCCCTGACCCGGTCGATCTTGTGGGCGATGACGCCGAAGGGATAGGCGCGGTGGCGGTTGGCGTAGCCCTGCCGCACCATCAGCCGCTCCACGTCCTCGTATATCTCGCGCAGCGAGCGGCGCTCACGCACCTCGCGCAGGATCAGCTCGCGGTGCGCTTCGAGGTCGGCGAGCAGTCGGTCGTGCACGGGGTTGAGCCCGAGGCAGCCGGAGTAGCCGATGTCGGCGGTGAAGCCTTTGTGGACCGGCGCCATGTCGAGGATGAAGGCCATGCCCGGTTCCAGCTCGCGGTTGGTGGGGAAGAACTGGAGCGGAATGCGGAAATTGACGAAGGCCGTGCGGTCGCCGAACCACGCGAACGGCAGATGGAACCAGTCCCGCACGCCGCGCTCGCGCAGCCACTCCCGCTGCATCCGCGCCGCCGCGCGCTCGGTGACCCCGGGCTTGAGCTGGGCGGCCACCGCCTCCGCGCAGTCGTACGCGAGCCGCTGGACCTCTCTGAATCCCCGTAGTTCGGCGGTGAGTTCTGCGGGTCCTGCTGAGGTCGCTGAGGTGACTGAGGCCATCGCCAACCGTCCGTCCGTAAGCGGTTCATCGCGGTACGCGCTCGTAACTTGACACTGATGAATGTGACAATGACCGGCGGCTGCGTCAAGGGGTGTGCATAACGGCGTGGCACACCGCACGGCACCGCGCTGCACTGCCGCCCGGCTCCGTGCGGGTCGGCCTCCGCGGCGAGGGACCCTGAGATCAGGTCCGCTTCAGGCATGACGTCCCCTACGGGTCCGTAATACCGGAGAGGTACGCGGGGGGTGGGCAGAGACCATTACGTGGGTTGACGACCGGCGCGCGGGCCGCCTCTACCGTCGTAGACGTGACTGTGATCGTGACCGAAAGCCTGAGCAAGCGGTTCCCGCGGGTGACCGCCTTGGACCGGCTCTCCGTTGACATCGCCCCCGGCGTGACCGGCCTGGTGGGTGCCAACGGCGCCGGAAAGTCCACCCTGATCAAGATCCTTCTCGGCCTGGCCCCGGCCACCGAAGGGACCGCCCATGTCCTCGGCCTGGACGTGACCAAGGACGGCGGCGCCATCCGTGAGCGGGTCGGCTATATGCCCGAACACGACTGCCTGCCGCCGGATGTCTCGGCCACCGAGTTTGTGGTGCACATGGCCCGGATGTCCGGCCTGCCGCCGACCGCCGCGCGCGAGCGCACCGCCGACACGCTGCGCCATGTCGGCCTCTACGAGGAGCGCTACCGCCCCATCGGCGGCTATTCGACGGGTATGAAGCAGCGCGTGAAGCTGGCCCAGGCGCTGGTCCACGACCCGGAGCTGGTGTTCCTGGACGAGCCCACGAACGGCCTGGACCCGGTCGGCCGGGACGAGATGCTCGGCCTGATCCGTCGCGTCCACACCGACTTCGGGATCTCCGTCCTGGTGACCTCCCACCTCCTGGGAGAGCTGGAGCGCACCTGCGACCATGTCGTCGTCATCGACGGCGGCAAGCTGCTGCGCTCCTCCTCCACGGACGAGTTCACGCAGGCCACGGCCTCGCTGGCGGTCGAGGTCACGGACACCGACCGCTGCCCGGACGGCACGGCGGCGCTGCGCTCGGCGCTGGTCGCGGCCGGCGCCGTGGTGACCGACGCCGCGGGCGCCGAGGGCCTGGCCGCCTCGGGCCATGTGCTGTACGTCGAGGCGTCCGGTGAGGAGACCTACGACCTGGTGCGGGACACCGTCGCGGGTCTGGGCCTCGGCCTGGTCCGGCTGGAACAGCGCCGGCACCACATAGCCGAGGTCTTCCGCGACGCGGACGCGGCTTCGGCCGCCGCCGCGCGGCCCGTCACCCCCGCCACCGCAGGCGCCCCTGGCGCCCCGCATGCCATCCAGGACGGAGGCGCCTCCGATGCCCACTGACGCCACGACGCCCGTCTCCGCCACGCCTGGCGGGGCCTTCATCCACAACATCGGCTACCGCCACTACGACGGCCCCCGCCTGGGCCGCGCCTACGCCCGCCGGTCGCTCTTCTCGCAGAGCCTGCGTGGCGCCTACGGGCTCGGCCGCTCGGCCAAGTCCAAGGTGCTGCCGATGCTGCTATTCGCGGTGATGTGCCTGCCCGCCGCGATCATGGTCGCGGTGGCGGTGTTCACCAAGGCCTCCAGTCTCCAGGTGGGGTACACCCAATACGCCGTCTACCTCCAGGCCGTCATCGGTCTCTACCTCGCCGCCCAGGCACCGCAGTCCGTCTCCCGCGATCTGCGCTTCAAGTCGGTGCCGCTGTACTTCTCCCGCCCCATCGAGCGCGTCGACTATGTGGTGGCGAAGTTCGCGGCCATGGCGAGCGCCCTGTTCATCCTCACCGGCGCACCTCTCCTGGTGCTCTATGTCGGTGCGCTGCTGGCAAAGCTGGACTTCGTCGACCAGACCAGGGGGCTGGGCCAGGGGCTGGTCTCCGTCGCGCTGCTCTCCCTTCTCTTCGCCGGGATCGGCCTGGTCGTCTCCGCGCTCACCCCGCGCCGCGGCTTCGGCGTCGCCGCCGTGATCGCCGTCCTCACCATTCCGTACGGTGCCGTGACCGCCGTCCAGGGCATCGCCTCGGTCCAGGGCAGCGAAGCCGCCGTCGGCTGGCTGGGGCTGTTCTCCCCCATCACGCTCATCGACGGCGTGCAGTCGGTCTTCCTCGGCGGAAGCAGCTCCTTCCCCGGCGAATTGCCGCCGACGACCGCCGCCGGATGCGTCTATCTCCTCGTCACGCTGATGGTCATCGCCGGCTCCTACGCCCTGCTGATGCGCCGCTACCGGAAGGCCGGCCTGTGACCGCCCGCCCGTCGCCCGCCACCACCCCGGCAGGAATCGCTTCGCGCTGCTCCTTCTTGTCGCCGTCGCCCGCCACCACCCCGGCAGGAATCGCTTCGCGCTGCTCCTTCTTGTCGCCGTCGCCCGCCACCACCCCGGCAGGAATCGCTTCGCGCTG